>CAZOWU010000238.1:0-3301 GCA_964583735.1 uncultured Halobacteriales archaeon
TCCACATCCACCTCTCGGGCTGTACGGCCTCCTGTGCCCAGCCCCAGATCGCCGATATCTCCCTGCGCGGGATGAAAACCCGCAAGAACGGCGAGCCGGTCGAGGCCCTCGATATCGGCCTGGGTGGCGGGCTGGGCGAGGACCCCCGGTTTGCCGACTGGGTCGAGATGCGCGTGGCCGCCGACGAGGTCCCCGGCGCCATCGCGAACCTGGTCGAGAACTTCGAGGCCGAGCGCGCCGAGGGCGAGTCCTTCCGGGACTTCGTCGAGTCCCGCGACGAGGAGACCCTCGCGGCGCTGGTCGAACCCGAGGAGACCGACTACGACGACCCGTACATGCACAACACAAAGCAGACCTGGTACCCCTACGCCGACGGCGACGACAGCCTCGACGCCTCGCCGGCCCCGACCGACGGCTCCGGCGACCCGCTGCTCTCCGACGACTGACTGGCCGTTCCACCTGCCTCTATTATTCTTTTTGATACTCTCCCGGAACTTTTTTTATCTCCGATAGTGAGTCCGAAACATGACACGAGGCAGCGTCTCGCGTCGCGAGATACTGGTCGGTGCAGGCACCGCGCTGGGCGGGCTCGCCGCCGCACCCGGGAGCGTGAGCGGGTCCCGAGGCGAGTACAACGTGGGGACCGCATCGCCGGCAGCCGAGCGGGCGGCCCGGAACGCCGCCGACCGGCTCGAGGGCGTCCTTGACTGGGGCGGAAAGAAAAAAACCCTGACCCTGAGACTCCCAGAGGCGGCCGTTGACGCCCTCCGGAACCGTGCCGGCGTCCGTTACGTCGAGACCAACGACGACATGCGGGCCATCGCCCAGACCCTCCCGTGGGGTGTCGACCGCGTCGACGCCGAGACAGTCCACGCCGACGGCGAGACCGGTGGGGACGATTCTGACGGCGAGAGCGGCGCCGACATCGCGATTATCGATACTGGTATTGACGACGACCACCCCGACCTCCAGGCGAACGTCGGGAGCGGGACGGCCTACGTCGACTGCAGCGGGTCGAACTGCAACGAGCCGTGGTCCGACGACAACGACCACGGTACCCACTGTGCGGGCATCGCCGACGCCGCCGACAACAGCGAGGGCGTCGTCGGCGTCTCGACGGCAGCGACCCTGCACGCGGTGAAGGTCCTCGACGAGGACGGGTCAGGGTCGTACTCCGATGTCGCCGCGGGCATCAAGTACACCGCTGACCAGGGCTGGGACGTCGGGAGCCTGAGCCTCGGGGGGAGCAAATCAAGCACCGTCGAGGACGCCGTCGAGTACGCCGATGCTGAGGGCGTCCTGCTGGTTGGGGCGGCGGGCAACGACGGCCCCTGCACCGACTGCGTGAGCTACCCCGCGGCCGAACCGGAGGTGATCGCCGTCAGTTCGACCGACAGCGACGACACCCTCTCGTCGTTCTCCTCGACCGGTTCCGAGGTCGAACTCGCGGCACCCGGTGGGCGGGTCTACTCGACGGTCGTTGGCGGGTACGACACGTATTCGGGGACATCGATGGCCTGTCCGCACGTCTCCGGGGCGGGCGCACAACTGATGGACAACGGCTACACCAACACCGAGGCGCGGGATCGGCTTGGGTCGACCGCTGAGGACATCGGCCTGTCCTTCGAAGAGCAGGGCAACGGTCTGCTGGACGTGGAGGCGGCGCTGGGCTCGACCGACTCTGCGCCGGCGGTCTCCTGGGTCAACCCGGCAGACGGCGAGATGGTCTCCGGCACGGTCTCCGTTCAAATCGACGCCAGTGACAGCGAGGACGGGGACGACTCGCTCGATGTCACCTACAGCGTCGACGGCGGTTCCGAACGGGCGACCTCTTACGATTCGACGTCGGGCGACTACCAGGACTCCTGGGACACGACCGGCGTCGACGACGGCGACCACACGCTGACCGCGAGCGCGACCGACTCCGCCGGCAACACCAGCACGTCGAGCATCACGGTCACGACCGACAACACCGAGCAGGCGCCAACCGTCGACAGCTTCTCGGCCTCGGAGGTCGAGACAGGCGACTCCGACGCCGAGTTCGATGTCGACTGGGCGGTCAGCGACGGGGACGGTGACCTCTCCTCGGTCGACCTCGTCCTGACCGACGGCACGGATGGCGGGACCGAGGACTCGGCGACGGTGAGTGTCTCGGGAGACAGCGCCAGCGGCACCACCCGGCTTGTCGCCGCCGGCGACGATGGCTCGGGTAACGACTACACTGTCGACGCGACAGTCACGGACGGGGCGGGCAACACCGCGTCGGGTACGACCTCTGTCAGTGAGACCGAGCGCACGAACAGTGCGCCGTCGGCGTCTATCGACGGCCTCTCCGACAGGAGCAACCCCGCCTGGGGCCGTTACGAGGTGGACTGGAGCGCGAGCGACCCGGACGGCAACCTCGACACCGTCGTCGTCGAGTTGCTGGATTCGGGCGGGAGCACCCTCGACTCGGCGACGGTCGGCGTGAGCGGCTCCTCGGCGTCGGGCGTCGACGAGGTCCGCTCGAAGCAACGCAGCGCGGAGGTCGTCGTGACGGTGACCGACACCGACGGCGCGAGCGGGTCGGACTCGCGGTCGGTCTGAGATGGCACTCGCCGGGTCCGTCGATGTCACCGTGGCGTCCGGGCAGGTCACGTTTGCGTTCACCGTCCGAAACGCCGGCACCGAGGCAGTCTCGTTGCAGTTCGTGGACGGTCAGCGGGCCAGGGTCACCGTCGCCGACGAAAGCGGGACGGTCTGGACCTGGGGCGAGGGACGGCTGTTCACGCAGGTCGTCGGGACCGAACGTCTCGCACCCGGCGAGTCGTTGACGACCGAGGCGGTCTGGGAACGCCCCATCCCGGGCGAATACACCGCGACAGCGTCGCTGACCGCGACGAACGTCGACCTCGTCGCGGAGACGTCGTTCGTCGTCTGAGGGGCGAGTGATAGTGCTTAGTGTCGTCTTTTGCCGGCGCTTGCCGACCCCGACGGGCAATCGCCGGTCAATCGGGACAACAATCACTACGAGCGCCGGCGGTGGCGGACTGGCTCAGCTGGGCAGCGCCTCGACCAGCGCGGAAGCCAGCTGGTCGACCGGAGTGTCCACCCCCTGTTTCGTGTGCCGCCCCACGAAACGACAATTCAAGACCGACGAGCGCCAGAAACGGGTATGGTAGACCGCATCCTGCGGGTGAACGCCTACACCACCTTCGACCTGCTGGACGGGCGCGTCGAGGGCCACGGCTTCGAGGAGGAGGCCATGGCTGTCCTGAACGTCACCGCCCCCCGCGAGGACCCCGACCACGTCAGCCTCCAG
>CAZOWU010000239.1:0-3293 GCA_964583735.1 uncultured Halobacteriales archaeon
CGAGGCCCCGCCGCGGGTCGTCGAGCAGGTCCTGACCGAACTCGCCGGGCGGGACGTGGTCGTTGAGGACGACGAGGGCTGGCGGCTTCCCGACTAGCGGTGCCTGGCGCCCGCGGGGGTGGTCGCCCGGCATCCCGTTCCCGCCGGCCCGAACGCGGGTTTCAAGTCGACCCTTCCCGAACCGGCCGCTATGAACACCGGCGACAGGGTCCGCGTCGAGCGCGGGGGCGACAGCTTCGAGGGTGTCGTTCTCCCCTCCTCGACGCCCGAACACATCGTAGTGAAACGCGACAGCGGCTACAACGTCGGCGTCGACCGCGAGGCGACGACCGTCACGGTGCTCGAGTCTGGCGTCTACGACATCGAGACCGGCGGGACCGAGGGAGAGTCGGTAATCGAGTTCGACGACGACCTCCCGACAGTCTCGCTGATCTCCACCGGGGGGACCATCGCCTCGACGGTCGACTACCGGACCGGCGCCGTCACCGCGCAGTTCGACGCCGAGGACGTCCTGCGCGCGGTGCCGGAGCTCGCGGGGCTGGCCAACTACCGCGGTCGCGTCGTCGCCAACATCCTCTCGGAGAACATGACCCCCGAGGTCTGGCAGGAGCTGGCCCACGCCGTCCACGAGGAAATCGAGGCCGGGGCCGACGGCGTCGTCGTGATGCACGGCACCGATACGATGCAGTTCACCGCCTCCGCGCTGGCGTTCATGCTCGACACCCCCGTTCCAGTGGTGTTCACGGGCAGCCAGCGCTCGGCGGACCGTCCCTCCTCGGACAACGTGATGAACGCGGTCTGTGCGGTCGAGGCCGCTACGAGTGACTGTGCGGAGGTGCTGGTCTGCATGCACGCCGACCAGTCTGACGAGCGGTGTGCGCTCCACCGCGGCACCCGGGTCCGCAAGAACCACACCTCCCGCCGGGATGCCTTCGAGACCGTCGGCGCGAAGCCGCTGGGCGCGGTGGTCTACGAGTCCCGCGAGGTCTCCGTCCGTCGGGAGTACGCCGCCCGGGGGGAGGCCGACCTCGCGCTCCACCCCGACCTCGAGGAGTCGGTCGACCTGCTGAAGTTCACGCCCGGAATGGACCCCGAACTGCTCGGGACCCTCTCGGACCGTGCCGGCGTGGTCATCGAGGGGACGGGGCTGGGCCACGTCAACACCGCGTGGCTCGACACCGTCGAGGCGCTCGCCGAGGGGGGCACCCACGTCGTGATGACCAGCCAGTGCATCGAGGGGCGGGTCTGTGACCGCGTCTACGACACCGGCCGGGACCTGCTCGACGCCGGCGTCGTCGAGGGCGAGGACACCCTCCCGGGGACGGCGATGGTGAAGCTGATGTGGGTGCTCGCAAACACCGACTCCGTCGCCGACGCGATGGGCGCCTCGCTGGCCGGCGAGATTCAGGACCGGTCGACTCCCTGGCGATGACGGCCGCCCGGCAGGCTCGCACCGACGACCACGCCGACATCGCCGCCTTCACCCAGGGAACCTGGCCCGACCGCGAGGCCGAGGACTACATCCCCGACGTCTTCGAGGAGTGGGTCGAGACCGACGGCCCAGACCAGCACACCGCGGTCGTCGAGGTCGAGGTTGAGGGCGGGGACGAGAGCCGTGCGGTCGCGGTCTGCCAGGCCCGGCTGCTGGCCGCCGACGAGGGGTGGCTCCAGGGGATCCGCGTCGACCCCGACCACCGCGGCGCGGGCCACGGGGCGACGCTGGTCGAGTACCTCTTCGAGTGGCTGGGCGGGCAGGGGGCCCGCGTCGCCCGCAACCTCGTCTTCGACTGGAACCCCGCCGGCATGGGCCAGTCCCGGGCTGTGGGGTTCGAGGTACGCGCGGGCTGTCGGTTTCTGCGGCTGGAGGCCGCCGAGCGGGCCGTCGATGTCGAGGTCAGCCACGACCCCGGGCGAGCCTGGCACTGCTGGAGTCACAGCGACGCTCGCACTGCGCTCTCGGGGCTGGCGCTGGCCGACGAGGAACCGTGGGCGTTCACCGAACTCACCCGTGAGCGGGTCGCTGCGGCGTCGCCGCTCGTGCTCCTCGGCGACGGCCGCCGTACCCGCGCAACAGCGGTCCGGCTCGACACCCGTGACCCCGACCACCGCGAGGGTGTGGTGGCGGACTACGCGGCGGCGGCCTGGGACCCCGGCGCCGGCGGGACACTGCTCGACACCGTCCGCGCGGACGCCGCCCGTGCCGGGGCGGACGAGGCCCGCGTCTGTGCTCCCGCAACTCCGCGTCACGTCGCGAGCGCCGGGGCAGCCCGCGTCTCCTTCGACCAGGGTGGCCTGGTGTTCGCGACCGAGCTGTAGTCGGTGTTGAACGTCACTGCACGTTCGACTGCGTGACAGCGACGCGGCCGATATGCCAGTCGTTTCAGGACCGACTACCGCCGCCGCTGACCGGCGGGAAGACGGCGAGTTCGTCCTCCGGGCCGATGGTCGTCTCCCAGCCCTCACCCGCAGCGAAGGGGTCCTCGCCACCGTGGAGCAGCCGGATGTGGTCGCGGAGGTCGCCGGATTCCCCGAGAATCTGGTCGTCGAGGGCCGGCTCGGCGGCCAGCAGCGCGTCGAGTGCCTCCCGCAGGGTCATCGCTTCGTCGGCGGGCACGGTCACCTCGCTGTCGGCGGTCTCGGCCAGCGTGGCGAACAGCTTCCACTGCACGCCCGACACTCGTCGCTCCGGCAGCAAAACCCTGACCCCTGGTGCTTTGCCCGCCGTGGCGGACTGCAGTCCCGCACCTCACCCCGACCCGGACCGGTGCGCGTTTCTCACCGTCTGGGTGTCGCGTCGGGTTCCAGGAACTCCGCCCCGTCCCGGCACCCCGGTCCAGCCGCCCGAGCCCCTCCTGAGAGGCGACGGCGAGGATGGTGTCCTCGGCGGCGAGGGTGTGGTCGTGCCTGGGCAGTCCCGAGGACACGAAGCCTTTAGCCGGCTGCCGGCGACGACACGGTCATGGCGACGGCGACGCGGCGGACGCTGTTCGCGGCGCGCGCGGCGGTTCTGCTGACGACACTCGTTGCGCTGCTCTCACTCGCCACCGGCATCGCCAACATCACTACACAGCAGGCCTCGGGTCCCCTCGGCGCTCTCGTCCCCGAGGCAATCCGGCAGACTGCGAGTTTTACCGGGACGCTGACAGGATTTCTGATGTTGCTCGGCGCGTGGGGGCTGCGCCGTGGGTACCGGCTGGCCTGGTACTCGACGACAGTGCTCTTTCCAGTCACCGCCGTTCAGGGGCTGGTCCAGGCCAGCGTCTTCTCGCTGCCGCTGGTGGCGCTGTCGCTGC
>CAZOWU010000240.1:0-3284 GCA_964583735.1 uncultured Halobacteriales archaeon
TTGCTGGTCTTTGGTGGCGTAGCTGTTTGGCTTCTCAGCCAAACATTTGCCGCATCATGGGGTGCATTTCCATGAGCTGTTCTTCGGCGATCTCCTCGTAGATCTTGTAGGTGATCGACACCGTCAGCAACAGCCCGGTTCCGGAGACACCCCCGATGGTGCCGAGCATGTTCGCCATCACGGCGAGCAGGCCCACGAGCGCCCCGCCGATAACCGTCACCTGCGGGATGTACTGCTCGAGCACCCGCTCGATGGAGCGGACGTTCTGGCGGAACCCGGGGATCTGCATCCCGGAGTTGTGGATCTGCTGGGCCGTGGCGTCCGGCCCCATGTCCGTGGTCTCCACCCAGAAGATGGCGAAGATAGCACCCCCGATGACCATGAACGTCAGGTCGACCCCGACCCGCGCCATGATCTCGACCGGGGAGTGGCCACCACCCCCGCCGGCGAACCACATCCAGTCGCCCGGGTTTCGTATCGGCCGGAGGTAGTAGAACAGCCCGGCGGTGGCCTGGCCGTTGGTGTACTGGCCGAGCCAGGCCGGCAGTCCGCCGAGTTGGGCGTTCAGGATCCGGCCGAGGAACTGGATGTTGGCCTGCAGCGCCCGGACGAGGATCATCGGCAGGACGCTGGCGTAGATGAGCTTGACAGGGTACCGGCCGCGGGCACCCTTCACGCGGGTGTTCGAGAGGGGGATCTCGACGCGGACGGACTCGGCGTAGACGACCACCACGAAGATGCCGACAGTAGTCAGGATCGGGATGATGCTCCCGGCCCCGATGAGCAAGGCGTTGACACCCGAGGGTGTCAGGATCGGCGGGAACGAGACCGCGCCGGTGATGATCCCAACCCAGGTGGTCAGGATTCCGGGTTCGGCACTCGCAGCCGCCGTGATGCCGGGGATCTGGAAGATCCCGCCGAGCAGGCTCTGGCTGACGCCGGCGATGATGAACAGGCCGATCCCGGAGCCGACGCCCCACTTGCTAACGACCTCGTCCATGAACAGGATGAGGATCCCCCCGGCGAAGACCTGGGCGAACATCAGCCACTGGACGCCGAACTCGCCGATGCCGAGCGAAGCCGATACCGCGTCACTCGCCGGCAGGAACCCGCCGGCGAAGACCATCGGCAGCCCCGTCAGGATACACATCATGATCACCAGCAGCTTCTGGAGGCCCTGGTAGAGCACCTGGTCGCGTGGGTTGTTCTGGGTGTCCAGGCCGAGCAGGTCGGCACCGCCGAGCAACTGGAGCACGATGCTCGCCGTGACGATCGGGCCGATCCCCAACTGCAGGATCGTCCCCTGACCGCCGGCGAGTATCGACCGGAACTGACCGAAAACCTCGCTTCCTTGACCTTCGAGGCCGAAAAGGAAGACGTTCGTCAGAAAGAAGTACAGCACCAGGATGCCCGCTGTCCAGCCCAGCTTGCGTCGGAACGGAACGTGTCCCTCTGGACGCCGGACGGAGGGCATCCGGGTGAGTACCGGTTCGGCGGTGTCCTTCCAGCTCATCGTTACTGTGTCTCGGGTTCCTCGTCGGTATCGCTTTCGGCTTCGGCTTGCGCGCGCTCCTCGCCACGCGCCGAGAGTTCGGCTGTCCCGCCCGCACGCTCGAGTTTCTCGCGAGCCGTCCCGGAGAAGGCGTCGGCGACGACCTCGAGTTCACCGCGAACCTGGCCGGCCCCGAGAACCTTCACGACGTCGACCTCGTGGCCGTCCTCGACGACGTCGCGGGCGTCGACTCGGTACCCCGAGTCGGTCGCTTCGGCGACGCCCTCGGCGGCCAGCACGGCCGCGTCCTCGTCGAGTTCGCGGACGTCGACGGTTCCGACGTCCTCTTGCACCTTCTCGGGTCGCGAGAAGCCGGACTTGCCGAGCGGCTCGTGGTTGTGGAACTCGTGTTTGTCGCGGCCTGCGGCCCCGCGGCCGCCCCGGTTGCCGGCACCCCGCCGGTTCTTGTGCGAGCCGCCGCCGTGCGTGCGCGAGCCACGCTGTCGCTTTTTCTTGTTGGTCATTATCGCATCGCCTCCAGCAATCCGTCGATCGCCTCGGTGTCGTGGGGGCCAAGCTGGCCGCCCTCGACCACTGACTTCTTGATGCCGTCGTGGCCGCCACGCGGTGGGTGCAGGCGCAGCGTCGGCGAGAGCCCCTGCTCCTGCAGGGTCGTCTCCTCGGCGACCAGCGCTTCCGCCAGCGCGGCGACGTCGTCGTAGTCGGTGTTGTCGGCAACCCACCCGTCGTCGGTGTCGGCGCTGCCCTCTGCGGGGTCGCCGCGGCGGCGCAGCAGTTCGGCGATGGTCGCCGCGCTTGGCTCCCCGTGGGCGACCACGTCGTTGACCTTCGTGACCATCCCCTCGTAGGTGGGGGTCTCGGGCACGAGCGTCGCGTGGTTGACCCGGCCGACGTTCAGCATCTCCAGCGTGTCAACCACGTCACCGCTGACGTCGACCTCGCCGCGGAGCTGGACGATAGCCTTCATTCGATCACCTCACGTTCCTCGAAGGCTCGCTGGGGGACCCGTGCCTCCGCGGTCTTCTGGAGGGCGTTGAACGTGGCCTTCGCAAAGTTGACCGTGGTCCGGGTGTTGCCCGACGAGCGGGTCCAGATGTCCTCGATCCCCGCGAGCTCGAGCACCTTGCGGACGGTCTCCCCGCCCGCGAGCCCGAGCCCGCGCGGTGCGGGCCGGAGCTCGACCTCGACGGAGCCCGCTTTGCCAGTGGTCCGCAACGCGACCGTGTGTGGGCGGCCACAGCCACACTCCCACGACCCGCAGCCGCGGGAGACGTTGATCAGGTTCAGCTTCCCGATCTCGATGGCCTTCTGGATCGCGCCGCCGACCTGGTCGTCACGCCCCTCGGCGTAGCCAACCAGCCCGTCACGGTTGCCGACGGCGATGACGACGCGGAACTTCACCCGTCGTCCGGAGTCGGTCATCCGCTGGACCATGTTGATGTCGAGTACTTCGTCCTCCAGGCCGGGGACGAGCTGGTCGACCAGTTCGGGTTCCTTCAGCGGCAGCCCGGCGTTCAGCGCGTCCGACATCGAGTCGATCTCGCCGTCGGCGACCTTCCGGCCAAGCCGCGTCTGCGGTTCCCATCCGTCTGCGCTCATAGTTCCTCCATGAGTTGTTCGCGTGTCTCGTCGAAGTGCTCGGGCAGGTCGGTCGCATCGAACTCGCCGCTGTAGAGGCCGTCCTGCTGGTCGGCGTACTCGGCGATGTGCTCGCCACGGGTCCGCTCCCAGTCGGCCAGCACGTCGTCGTTGTGCGGAACCTCCAGCCCGG
>CAZOWU010000241.1:0-3207 GCA_964583735.1 uncultured Halobacteriales archaeon
ATCGGGACACCAATCACTATCAGGCCCCGAGCCGGTCACACAGCGCCCCAAAGGAGTCGACGGTGAGCGTCGGCTCCGGGCCGAAAGAGGGCCACTCGCCGCCGGTGTCCTCCAGCTGGAGGTGGACGCCCTGCATCCCGGCGTTCATCCCGCCCTGGACGTCGACCCAGTGGGCAGTGACGTGGGCGACCCGGTCGGGCTCGACGCCGGCACGGGCGGCGGTGTGTTCGTAGAGTTCGCGGGCGGGCTTGAGCGTCCGTATCTCGTCGGCGCTGACCAGTTCTGCCACGGTGTTCTCGATGCCTGCAGACGCTGCCAGCCCGTCGAGCATCTCCGGGTCGCCGTTCGAGCAGACCGACGGCTGGTAGCCCGCCTCGGCCAGCCGGCGGACAGCCTCGGCGGCCCCCTCGACAGGGTCCAGGTCGTGGTACACCGTGTTGAGGTCCCGCAACCGTTCCTCGGGGAGGACAATCCCCTCTGCCCCGAGGGCATCCCGCAGGCCGTCCAGGTGCAACTCGAAGTAGGTCTTGTACTGGTCGAGGTCGTTCGCCACCATCGAGTAGGTGAGCGCGTTCGAGCGCCAGCGTCGGGCGACTGTCCCGGGGTCATCGACCAGGTCCTCGAGCACCCGCGCCGCCGAGGTCGTGTCCACGAGCGTGCCGAAGGAGTCGAAAGTGACGACCGCCACTCGGTCGGCGTCGAAGCTGTCTGCCATGCCGGGACGAAGCAGGCGGGCTACATATGCCTGTCCCGGCCACGACAGTGGTTCGCTCCCCGGACCAGGTGGACCCGGGCCACCACACCCCGTCCGGATAAAGACACGCGGTGTGACGGCATACGGCGGATGCGGCGCTCCCACGTATAGTGAGACGCTCCGCGTTGCACTGAGAACATGAGCGAACGCACATTCGAACCGCGACACTCGGTCTGTCCGTACTGTGGGGTCGGCTGTGGCATCGAATACGCCGGCGACGGCCGCGCGACCGGCTGGGAGGGGCCGGTGAACACCCGGGGGGAGGTCTGCCCAAAAGGGGTGGCCGCGTGGGAGGTGATCGACCACGACGACCGCCTGCGACAGCCGCTGGTCCGGGAGAGTGGGACGCTCGTCACGGCCCCCTGGGACGAGGCACTCGGCCGCGTCGAGACGGCGATGCGCGACATCGTCAGCGAGCACGGCGCCGACGCGCTTTCCTTCTTTGCCTCCTCGAACTGCACCAACGAGGAGAACTACCTCTTTCAGAAGCTCGCACGGGTCCTCGGGACCAACAACGTCGACAACTGCGCGCGGCTCTGTCACTCCTCGACGGTCGCCGCCATGTCCGACCGCTTTGGGGTCGGCGCGATGACCAACACCTTAGCGGACCTGACGGAGGCGGACTGTTATCTCGTCACGGGCGCCAACCCCGCCGAGCAACACCCGGTCATCTTCCGGTCGTACCTGTTGCCAGCGACCAGGGAGGGAACGGACCTGATACACGTCGACCCCCGGGCAAACGACACGACCGACGCCGCGGACCTGCACCTCCCCGTCCGCCCGGGCTACGATATCCCGCTTTTGAACGCCATGTGCAAGGTCGTCCTCGAGGAAGACCTGGCCGAGGAGGCGTTCGTCGACGAGCGGACCGAGGGGGTCGACGCGCTCCGAGAACACCTCGCGGACGTCGACGTGGACGCGAACGCCGAAGTGGCGGGTGTCGACCCCGCGGACCTCCGGGAAGCCGCCCGGACCTTTGCGACGGCCGAGCGGGCGGCAGCCTTCACGGGCATGGGCATGAGTCAGCACCACTGCGGGACCGACAACGTCCACGCGCTGTTGAACCTCGTGTTGCTGACGGGCAACGTCGGCCGTCCGGGGACGGGTGTCAACCCGTTGCGCGGCCAGAACAACGTCCAGGGCGCCGGCGACGTGGGAGCGCTGCCATCGGTGCTCCCGGGCTACGAACCGGTCACCGACTCCGATGCCCGCCGGCGGGTTGCCGACGTGTGGGGCGTCGAGCCGCCCGCCGAGCCCGGGCTGACGGAGGTCGAGTTGACCCACCGCTTCGGCGACGAGATACGCGGTGCGTTCGTCTTCGGCGAGAATCCCGCGGTGACTGAGCCCAACACCCACGAGGTTGCCAAGGCCTTCGGGGACCTCGACTTCCTCGTTGTGCTGGACCTCTTCGAAACCGAGACCGCCGAGCTCGCCGATGTCGTCCTCCCGGGTAGCGCCTGGGCCGAAAAGTCGGGGACAGTGACCAACACCGACCGCCGTGTGATGCGGATGCGTGCCAACGCCGAGCCCCCGGGCGAGGCCCGCCTCGACCTCGATATCCTCCAGGCGGTCGGCACGCGTCTCACGGACCGCCCCGAGGTCCTCCAGTACGACGGGCCCGAGACAGTGTTCGAGGAGCTGACCGACGTGAACCCGCTGTACGCGGGCCTGAGCTACGAGTCCATCGGCGACGGCTACGGCCGCTGGCCATTCCCCGAGGGTGCCGACTCTGGAACGGATGTCCTCCACGAGGGTCGGTTCGCGACTGGGGAGGTGACTGCGCCGCTGGTCCCGGTCGACCACGTCCCCCCCGCCGACGACCTGGAGGCGGGCGACCTCGTGCTTACGACCGGACGGGTGCTCCAGCAGTTCAACAGCGGGGCGCTGACCCGCCGCTCCGGGACGCTCGTGCGCATGCGTGGCGAGGACGTCCTGCAGGTCAACCCCGCCGACGCCGCCGAGCGCGGGGTCGCCGACGGCGACGCTGTCAGGGTTGGGAACGACCGCGGGTCGGTCACCGTCGAGGCGGACGTGACCCCGGCCATCCGCGAGGGAACTGTGTTCCTGACCTTCCACTACGCCGACCCGCTTGTGAACACGCTGACCGGCGGCGCGCTCGACCCGGCGGCGAAGATCCCGGAGTACAAACACAGTGCCGTCCGGGTCGAGCCCGTCGAGTGAGCCGGGCTCGCGAGTGTCTGACCCCGACCTCTAAGACGCGGGGGGTGGTACCCCAGGGGAGATGCCACTGACGAACGCCACAGCCGAGCAACTCCCGCTCTCGGACCTGACGGTCGTCGACCTCACACAGGTGATCGCCGGCCCATTCGCCACGATGCTGCTTGGCGACCTCGGCGCGGAGGTCGTGAAAATCGAGGCCATCGGCCGGGGCGACCGGGCCCGGGAGTTCAGCCCCTACCCCGAGTACTTCGACACCATCAACCGGAACAAAC
>CAZOWU010000242.1:0-3205 GCA_964583735.1 uncultured Halobacteriales archaeon
GCGGACGATGATGCAGTTGCTCTCGGAGATGGACGGGTTCGAGGACCGCGGCGAGGTCCGCATCATCGCCGCGACCAACCGCTTCGACATGCTCGACCGCGCCATCCTCCGGCCCGGCCGCTTCGACCGCCTCATCGAGGTGCCCAAGCCCGACGAGCGCGGCCGCGAACAGATCTTCCGGATCCACACCCGCGAAATGAGCATCGACGACGACCTCGACTACGCCAGCCTTGCCGAGCTGGCCGATGACGCCTCCGGGGCGGACATCAAGGCCATCTGTACAGAGGCGGGGATGTTCGCCATCCGCGACGAGCGCACCACCGTTGCGATGGCGGATTTCGAGAACGCCTACGAGAAGATCCAGAACGAGGAAACCGACGAGGATATCTCCCGGACGTTCGCGTAGCCACTTTCTTTTGGGCCTCGGGTGCCCTCGGCAGCCGGCAGCTGCCTGCGGCACCGCTCGCAGAACAAACAGTGAAAAGAGCCGGAGTCGTGCCTGTCGACCACCGGCAAAACACCGCAGCCACGCACTTTTTGTCCGGCTCAGCCGTTGGTCCCGCATGAACCGGCCCGCCGAAGGCGACACGAGCAGGTACGAGCGTACGTTCACCGTCGAGGAGGTCGAACAGTTCGCGAAGCTCACCGGCGACGACCAGCCACGACACATCGAGCCCGGCGAGGACGGAGAGGTGATGGTTCAGGGGCTGTTGACGGCGACGATGCCGACGAAACTCGGCGGCGACAACGAGGTGCTCGCCCGGCGGATGGACTTCGAGTTCCACCGCCCGGTCTACACCGGCGAACCGGTCACCTGCGAGTCCCGGACCGAGGCGGTCGTCGAGCGCGAGGACCGATACGACATCACCTCGGACGTCGTCTGCAAGAACGCGGCAGGCGAGACGGTGCTGACTGCGACCATCGAGGGGCTCGTCTGGAAGGAGGACGTCGACGCTCACTGATACTGATTGTTGTCACGATCTACCGGTGATTGCCCGCATCGGGGTCGGCACGCGCCGGGAACAGACGACAATACTCACTATCAGTGGCCCGTTCCGGGCCACGGGTCGCCGCCGCCCTGGTCAGCGTTTCTCCAGAGCTGCCCGGTAGTACCGGCCACCCTCGTCGTCCGACCGCCTGACCGCCGTGACCGTCCAGCCGGTGCCGCCGGTGGCCTCCCGCAGCCTGTCGGGGCTGAACAGCCGGAAGTGAAGGATATCCCCCACCACCCCCTCGTACTCGAAGTACATCACCCGGTGGGCGAGCCCGGACGCAGGGTCAGCGCGGTAGCCAAGCAACTCCGTGGTGGCCTCGACGTCCGGGTCGTAACAGTCGAGCACTACCGTGCCGTCCGGCCTCGTCGCGTAGGCCAGGTCGCCGAGGAGTCCCCGCAGTCCCCGCATCGACCCGGCCAGTGCGGTCTGGGTGCCGTTCACGAGGACAGACCGGAACCGGTCGCGGTCGAATGCGTCCCGGAGCCGGAACATGTCGACCCGGCGGGCGTCGTCGACACCGCGCCCGCGCATCGTCTCGACCAGGGCGTCGCTTACCTCGACTGCGACCGTCTCGACCCGCTTCTGGAAGGCCAGCGCGTGCCGGCCAACCCCAGCACCGATATCTAGCAGGGGGCCGTCGAGCCAGCTGTCGAGCCACGCCAGTATCTCGTCGTCGGGTTCGGTGAAGTAGAACCCCTCGACCGGGTGCTCGCGGGTGGTCTCGCCGTCGCGCTGGAGCAGTGGCGCGTCGCGCTCGCCGCGGTGGTGGTTGCGGACGGCGCGTCCGAACGGGTCCGTCATCGTCGGCTCTGTGGCCTCAGCAGCAAAAAGCGGTGTTCAGCCGTGGTACCGAGACACACACTTGGGACGTTGGTCGGCCAGAACTGTACTCAGGGCCAGACACCGGACTGCTCGCCCGCTCGGTGGACGCGCTGGAGGGCGACGACGTACATCGCCTCCCGGAACGTCGAGAGTTCCCGCGCTTCGAACGTCTCGACCAGTTCGTCGAAGGCCTCGGTAATGATCCGCTCGAGCTCGTCGCTGACCCGCTGTTCGGTCCAGCGGAACCGCTGGCGGTTTTGAACCCACTCGAAGTAGGAGACCGTCACGCCGCCCGCGTTGGCGAGGATGTCGGGGACGACGAGGACATCCCGGTTCTCGAGCACGTCGTCCGCGTCGGGAGTCAGCGGGCCGTTCGCCGCCTCGACGATGACGTCCGCCGAGACGTCGGCAGCGATGTCGGCGTCGACGGCGTTCTCGAGCGCAGCAGGGACGAGGAGGTCCACGTCGGCCGTGAGCAGGTCCCTGTTCGTCCAGGCCTCCGCACCATCGGAGCCGACCACGCTGCCGGTCTCGCGCTTGTGGTCTTTGACCGTGAGAGTTTCGAGCCCGTCGGAGTCGTGGATGGCACCGCTGGAGTCGCTGACGGCGACGATAGTTGCGCCCATACCGTCGAGCAGGTTCGCCGCGACCCAGCCCGCGTTGCCGTAGCCCTGGACGGCGACAGTCGCGTCCGCGACGTCTCCACCACGGTACTCGAAGGCCTCGCGGGCGACGATCGCGACCGACCGGCCGGTCGCCTCCACCCGGCCCTCGCTGCCGCCGCTCTCGACGGCCTTGCCGGTGACGACACCGGGTTCGGTGGTGTGCTCGAGGCTCTCGTAAGTGTCCTTGATCCAGTTCATCTCCCGCTGGCCGGTGTTGACATCCGGCGCGGGGATGTCCCGGTCCTCACCGATGAGCGGCCGGAGTTCCTCGGTGTATGCGCGGGTGACTCGCTCGAGTTCGGCCGCCGAGTAGTCAGCCGGGTCCAGGGCAATGCCACCTTTCCCGCCGCCAAACGGGATGTTGACCGCGGCGCACTTGTAGACCATCCAGCCGGACAGCGCCTTTACCTCGTCGCGGTCGACACCGTGGTGGTAGCGGATCCCACCCTTGTAGGGGCCGCGGTCGCCGTTGAACTGCGACCGGTAGGCCTGAAACGTCTCGACGGAGCCGTCGTCCAGCTCCACGGACAGCGTCGTCTCCAGCACCCGCTCGGGGTTCTTGAGTCGCGCCAGCACACCGGGGTCGATGTCGAGGTGTACCGCCGCGTCGTCGATCTGCTCCTGCATGCTCTCGAACGGGTTGACGTCCTCGGCCATGCTGAAACATAGCAAAGTAGGTGGGAAATAGATGACGCACGCCCGCGCGACGGCCGGTCAGCCTCG
>CAZOWU010000243.1:0-3204 GCA_964583735.1 uncultured Halobacteriales archaeon
CGAGCCAGCGTCGGCGGGCAGTTCGACGGTCCCAGGCGGGCAGGCATCCGCCGGGAGGAAACTGTTCGACTGGTTCGGGAAGTCCAACCAGGGGAACGTCGCCGAAGCACGAAAACAGGTCACGGCCGAGATTCCGACCCGGACCGCACAGCCACCGACCGTCAGATCACGCCCATCTCGTCCAGGCGCTCGGGGAGATAGGTGTCCGTCACGAAGTCCAGCCCGCGGGAGGCCAGCGACTGCTGTTCGGACTTCTTCCCGATGTCGAGTTGCAGTTCGATCTGTTCCTCCCAGAAGTCGGTCTGGAACCGCGGGTCCTCCAGTTCCGACTCGAGTGCGTTGACGTCCGAGTCCGAGAGCGGGTCGGTCGGGAGGTCGTACTCGACGATGTCCCCTGGCCGGATGCCGACGAAGTCCGCCTCCGGAGTCGCCAGATACTCCGAGAGGTGCGCGGACTTGATCGAGCCGTAGGCGACGGAGCCGTAGATCCGGTAACTCCAGGGGTCGCCGTCGGTGAACACCACCACTGGAAGGTCGAGTTCGTCGCGCAGCCGCTTGGTCAGCCGCCGGGTTGCGCGGGCTGGCTGGCCCTTCAGGTGGACCACCAGCGCGTTCATCTCCTCGTCGAAGCCGTTCTCGACCAGCCGGTCGCGCATGCCGCCGGTCTCCACGCAGAGGACGAAGTCGGCGTCCGACTCCAGGAACTCGATCGTGTCGGGGTTGTTGGGGATCTGGTAGCCGCCCTCACCGACGTCCTTCTGGCAGTGGATCTCCCGTTCGCCCCGGCGGGTCTGCTCACGCAGGAGCAGCGGGCCCATGACAGTGGCCCCCGACTCCTCGGGGCGCATGTGGAAGTCCTCGCGGGTCGCTCCCGAGACGATCTCGAGGTCCTCGATGAGGTCGTTGGATTCGTCCTGACCGGAGAACTGCGCCTCGTCCAGGTCCCAGGACTCCGAGAGGTAGTACAGCTCCCGCAGCGTCGACGAGCGCCCCTCGTCGAGCTGGCGGCTGAGGAAGTCGATAGTGTAGATTGCCTTCAGCAGTTTCTGGGCCCCGCGGATGGAGTTCGCCGACCGGGTCGAGTGGCGGTCCCCGTAGACCCACACCTTCTTCTCGGGGTCGTACTCGATGTTCGATTTCGTTCGGGTGGGGACATCCATGCTCGGGACCGTTCCGGACTCGAACTGGTCGTAGAACTGTGCCGCGAGGTCGACGAGCTGTTCGCGTGCCCGCTTTTCGTCCTCGGTCAGGTCGTGGTCTGGGTCTGGGGTGTCGGTGCTCATTGTCAGGCGTCGATAGTTAGTTTCTCGTCCTCGATGCCATCGACCGAGAGGTCACAGTCGGCCTCGCCGTCGAGGTCGTACTCCAGGGTCGCCGTGCCGCCGCCCGGCACGTCCGGCTCCCACTTCAGGAAGTACTCGCCGTCCATCTCCACGACAGTCGAGTCGCCGCCGCTCTCGTTGCCCCCGCCGGTCCCGTTCGGGTCCGGCTCGGCGGTGACGATATCCGTCACCTCGAGCTCGGCGCCGGCGTCGGTGTTGTTCTCGACAGTTAGCCGGACCTGTCCGTCTTCGCGCTCGCGCTCGACGAGGACGTTGTTCATGATCCGGGCCATGGTGTCGTCGATGTGCAGCGCTGGCCGGCTGGTCACCTCTGTGAGCTTCTCGGCCATCTCCGGGAGGATGGTCGCCAGCTTGTCCTGTTTCTCCCGGCGCTGTTGCATCGACCGGCGCTTGTTCAGGAAGCTCTTCAACTCGCGGGCAGCCTCCCTGACCGCGAGTTCGATCTCGTGTTCGATCTCGGGGACGTTCGCGACGGCGTCCTTGGACTCGCTGGTGAAGGGGACGTTCGTGGAGGCGACGTGGACCATGATGACCCCCGGCCCGTTGGGGAGACCCGAGCCGCCGGGCTGGTCGAGGCCGTAGTTGCGCCAGTTGATCCCCTTGATCACGTCGGTGGTCGCACAGGCGCCACGCTGGTAGACCAGCGGGACGCGGTTTGCAAACCGCATCATCTGGGCGGCGCCGTCGGCCTCGATGTCGCCGCCGTAGGCCAGCCCGGCCTCGACGATGAACGGGTCGCCGCCGTGGACCGACGCGTCCCGGGTGGCGGCGGCGTAGAAGTCGGCGTCGAACTCCTTTTTCAGGCCCGCCTCGACGAGCCCGTCGGTGATCGGGGCCAGACAGCCCGTCGGCGGGGCGATGATGTCCGTCTCGCGCATCGCCTCGAGGAGTTCGGAGGCTGTGTCGCGGTCGCTCGCGACGGCGTGGACCCGCGGGGGGTCGTCGGGCACCCGCTCGCAGGCGTCCCAGAGCGCGTCGACAATGTTCCCGCGGGCGGTCTCCCCGAAGGTGGCGCCGTCGTGTTCCTCGGTCATCTCCGCTGCCCGCCGGACGTACTCGGCGAGTTCGTCGCGGGTGACGCGGTGGCGGTTTCCGTCGGCGTCGCTCTCGAACTTCGCGGCCAGCCGCTCGGCCAGCCCCTGAATGGCGGCGTCGTCCTTCCGGTCGGTCGTGGCCGCGTCCACGAGCGCGTACACGTCGGAGACACGCTCGGCGGTCACCGCCGCCCAGGCGGCCGCGGCAGCCTTCTCCCGGACGGTCTCGCCGAAGGTCGTGTCGTACTCCTCGGCGACAGCGTCCGCGGCATCCTCGACTGCCGCGACGATGCCGTGGTGGGCCACCCGGTCACGTCCGCCGGAGTCTTCGGCCACCCGCGCCGCGAAGTCGGCGGTCGCCTCCTTGCCCTTGTTCGCGACCGCCTCCCGGACTGCGGCCTCGATGTCCTCGTCCTCGTGGCTCTGTGGCGGCCGCCAGGTCATCTCTCGGCCGAAGTGGCGGTCGGTGAAATTCGCGATCACGGAGTCGGCGGTCTTGCCGCCGACGCGGGTGAACTCCCCCTGCAGAAAGCCAGAGATCGAGTAGGAGTCGGTGGCCTCGGCCATCTTGATCAGCGTCCCGAGCTCGACCCCGTGGGGATGGGGGCGGATCTCCTCGGTCTCGGCCGGG
The DNA here is from genome assembly GCA_964583735.1 of uncultured Halobacteriales archaeon. Taxonomy (GTDB): domain Archaea; phylum Halobacteriota; class Halobacteria; order Halobacteriales; family Haloarculaceae; genus Salinirussus. The sequence goes on from CAZOWU010000243.1 coordinate 3,009, forward strand.
AGCTGGTCGGTCGCGCGCTCGTACTTGAACTCCGCGCTCGGCTCCCGGAGTTCGATGCGGGCGTGGGGGTTGACGACCGCGGTGTGTTTGACGTAGTCGTGGAGTTGCTGGCGAGCCCGCATGTTCCCCTCCATCTCCAGTTCGATCCGGGTGCCGTGGGGGCGGTCCCAGGCGGTCGTCGAGGACTCGCTGATCT
>CAZOWU010000244.1:0-3193 GCA_964583735.1 uncultured Halobacteriales archaeon
GTCCGAAACGTCGATTCTCCCCGAGACTGCTGAAATTGCGTACGCACGACCGTATCAGTCCGACAGCGAGCACCGGCCGGTGTAGCTGCCGCCGGACAGCGAGTCGATGGGGTCTGACCCGCAGACCGGGCAGTCGGGGTTGGCCGTGACGGGGACGAAGTCGGTGGTGAGGTGTTTGGCGTCGTAGACGAGCAGCCGCCCCTCCAGGGTGTCGCCGACGTCCATCAGCAGTTTCAGCGCCTCGGTCGCCTGGACCGAGCCAACGGTGCCGGTGACGGCCCCGAACACGCCGGCTTCGGCACAGTCCGGAACTGTCCCTTCGGGCGGGGCCGCCGGGAACAGACACCGGTAGCAGGGCTCACCGCCCGAGAAAGTCGTTGTCTGGCCCTCGAAGCGGTAGACAGCGCCGTGGGTCAGCGGCGTGTCCTCGAGGACGCAGGCATCGTTGAGCACGAACCGGGTCGGGAAGTTGTCGGAGGCGTCGACCACGACGTCGTAGTCGGCGACGAGGCCGGCGGCGTTGCCGTCGTCGACGTCTTCGTAGGTTTCGACGACGACGTTGGGGTTCTGGTCGGCGACGTACTCGGCGGCACTGTCGGTTTTGGCCCGGCCGACGTCGTCCGCGCCGTGGACGATCTGGCGCTGGAGGTTGCTGCGCTCGACGACGTCGCCGTCGGCGATCCCCAGCCGGCCGACGCCCGCGGCGGCGAGATACTGGATGGCTGGCGAGCCCAGCCCGCCCGCGCCCACGACGAGCACGGAGCCGCCGGCGATGGCGCCCTGCCCCTCCGGCCCAACCTCGTCGAGGATGATCTGCCGGGAGTACCTGTCGAGTTGCTCGGCGTCGAGGTTCATACCCTCCGGTTGACGGGCCGGGAGCAAAAGTCGTCCGCCGCTGCGCGCCCGGCGGGCCCGCACGCGGTGTCTGAGGACGACGGCGACCGGGGCAGACCGGTGTGAGGTTTTTGTCACGACCGGCCGCGACCCCGGCGGTCAGCAGTCGTACAGCGCGCGGTACTTGTCGTCGACGTAGTCGAGGAAGTGGTCGGCGGTGAAGGGTTCGCCGGTGGCCTCCTCGACCAGTTCCGGGGTTGTGTACCGGGCACCGTGAGCGTGAACGTGCTCGCGGAGCCACTCCCTGATGGGGTCGAACTCCCCGGCCCGGACGCGGCCGTCGACGTCGACGTCCTCGCGGGCGGCGGCGTCGATCTGGGCGGCCAGCACCGACCCCAGCGTGTAGGTGGGGAAGTAACCGAAGGCACCGTTGGTCCAGTGGATGTCCTGGAGACAGCCTTCGGCGTCGGTTGCGGGCCGGAAGCCGAGATACTCCTCCATGCGGTCGTTCCAGACCGCCGGCACCTCGCTCACTGCGAGGTCGCCGCGGACGAGGTCGCGCTCGACCTCGAAGCGGATGAGGATGTGCATGTGGTAGGTGAGCTCGTCGGCCTCGACCCGGATCGGGTTGTCGTCGTACACCTCGTTGGCGACCTCGTAACACTCCCGCGGGGTGACCGACACTCCGAGGTGGTCCTCGACGGTCGGCGCGAACAGCTCCCAGAACGCCGCCGAGCGGCCGACGTGGTTCTCCCAGAAGCGGGACTGGGACTCGTGGACCGTCAGGTCGCGGTCGTCGCCAAGCGGCGTGCCGTAGGCCTCCTGGGGGAGCCCCTGCATGTAGGTCGCGTGGCCGAACTCGTGGACCGTCGGGCCCACGGATTCGAGGGGGTTCTCGGGGTCGAAGCGGGTGGTGATCCGGGCGTCGAACTGCGTGCCCATCGTGAACGGGTGCGTGGAGGTGTCCAGCCGCCCGCGCTCGAAGTCGTAGCCCAGCAGGTCCAGCGCGTCCCGGACCATCTCCTCCTGGGTGTCGACGTCGTAGGTCCCCTCGAAGGGGTCGGCCAGGTCGACGTCGCTCTCTGCGATGTCCTCCACCAGCGGCGGGAGCTCCTCGGCCAGCCGCTCCAGCACGCGCTCGGCAGTGTCGACCCCCAGATAGGGCTCGTACTCCTCGAAGAGCACCTCGTAGGGGTCGCGGTCGGGGTCGATGGCCTCGGCGTACTCCCGGCGCAACTGGACCAGCTCCTCCAGGTCGTCCTCGAACTGCGAGAAGTCGGAGTCCTCGCGGGCCTGCTCCCAGACCGGCAACGACTCGGCGGTCTTCTGTGAAATGCGCTCGACCAGCTCCTCCGGAACCCGTTTTGCGCGCTCGTGTCGCCGCCGCACTTCGCGGACGACGGCCGCTTGCTCGTCGCCCAGGTCCGCGTCCTCGAGCTCGTCGAGGTACTCCGCGAGTTCGTCGTCGGTCAGCATCTCGTGGGTGACTGCCGACAGCGCGGACTGCTGTTTCGAGCGGGCTTGCGTCCCCCCTTCGGGCATCATCACCTGCTGGTCCCAGTTCAGCAGGCCGGCCGCGTCGCCGACGTAGGTCAGCCGCTCGACGTGCTCCTCGAAGGCGTCGTAGGTGCTCATCGGCCGTCATTGTGGCCCGAAAACAATCAATTCGGTGGGTTCGGGACGATACGAGCGGTCCTCACCGCGCCGCGGGCAGCCGGATCAGCTCTCGATGGGGATCTCCTTGCCGCGGGTTGTTGCGTCGACCTCCGCCGGCAGGCGGACCTCAAGGATGCCGTTGTTGTACGAGGCGTCGATCCCTTCGTCGTCGACCCGCCGCGGGAAGCGGAACCGCCGGTGGTAGGTGCGACGGCGGTTGTGCCGCTCGTTCTCGCTCTCTGCGGCGATGTTCAGGACGCCGTCGTTCCAGGACACGGTGACGTCCTCGGGGTCGAAGCCCGGCAGCTCGACGCTGAGGACGAACTCGTCGTCCTCCTCGTACAGTTCGTAGTCGTTACCCCCGGTCTCGAAGAGCTGGCTCGGGAAGTCGAGGCCTTGCAGCCAGGAGTCGGTCGGTGTCGTTGGCAGTGCCATGGCTGTTCACCTCTGAGTCCAGTTGGTCGTTGTTCGCGGTTCTGTAAAAATCTGTCTATCCACGTGACTGTGTTCCATACGGACAGTTCTCACAGCCGCTCGGCCACGCCCCGGTAGACCCGCTCGCAGCGCTCGACCGCCTCCAGGGAGACGCTCTCCGTTGCGGTGTGGGCCTCGCCCGGCTCCGCGGCGCCACAGACCACGCAGGTCGTGCCCGCCCCGGCCAGCCAGCCCGCGTCGGTGGCGTGTGGCTTGACCACCTGCTCGG
>CAZOWU010000245.1:0-2003 GCA_964583735.1 uncultured Halobacteriales archaeon
CCGCCCCTCGACGACGTTCATGTCGCCGCCGTGGACGTTGATCATCGCCTTGTTGACGAAGGGAGCCCGCGAGGGGACGAAGCTGTGGGAGGTGAGTCCCGCACGGGCGGCGTGGGCAGCCACAGCCTGGCCGCTGTTGCCGGTCGTCGGCAGGGCGACGTCGCTCGCGCCGGCCTGGCTGGCGGCTGTCACCGCCAGCGCAACCCCCCGGTCGACGCAGGCCCCTGTGGGGTTGCGTCCCTCGTCTTTGACGTAGGCAGCCGCGACACCCAGCTCGTTGGCCAGCTCCGGCACGGCGACCAGCGGTGTCCCGCCGGTCCCGAGGCTGACGAGTGACTCCCTGTGGAAGGGGAGCAGCGGCGCGTACCGGCCGAGCCCGTGGCCGGAGAAGTCCGCGCCGCTGTCGTGGTCGTAGACGGCGTCGAGCAGGCCGCCACACTCGGGGCAGCGACCAACCGCCGCGGGGTCGACAGTCGTCCCGCAGTCGGTGCAGCGCAGCCCGGCGAAAGCCTCGGTCGTGTTCATACCACGTCCAGGGACGCCGGCGACTAAGCCCTGTCCGTCCGCTTGCCCGACGGAGGCGCGAAGCGTCGTCCCGGCGCCCCGGCAGTCGGCCGGCTCCGTCCCCTTTTTGACTGCCGGCCCGAACGAACGGGTATGCACGCAGTCGTCGTCGGCGGCGGCCTCGCCGGCCTCGTCGCCGCCCGCCACCTCGCCGACCGGGGCGCCGAGGTCACCCTGCTCGAGCGCCGGGAAACTGTCGGGGGCCGGGTCCGAACCGAGCGCGTCGACGGGTACACCCTCGACCGTGGCTTTCAGGTGCTCTTCACCGCCTACCCGGCGGTGCAACGTGACCTCGACCTCGACGCGCTCTCGCTGCGGCGGTTCCGACCGGGCGCGGTCATCGCCCGCCCGGGCGAGCGCTCGACGCTGTCGGACCCGCTCCGGGACCCCTGGGCCGCGACCGCGACGCTGTTCAACCGGGACGTGACCACCGGCGACAAGCTCCGGCTGTTCCAGCAGCAACGCCGGCTCGGGCGGACCGACCCCGAGGCGGCGCTGGCGGCCGACGACACGACCATCGACGAGGCACTCGCCGACTGGGGCTTCTCGCGGAAGTTCCGGGACAACTTCGCTGCGCCCTTCTACGGGGGGATCACGCTCGACCGCTCGCTGTCGACCTCCAAGGCGGTTTTCGAGTACACCTTCAAGATGCTTTCCGAGGGGGCGATTGCAGTCCCTGCCGATGGGATGGGTGCGGTCCCGGCGCAACTGGCCGAGCACGCCCGGACCGCCGGCGTGGCTATCGAGACGGGCCGGGAGGCCGGGGCCGTCGATGTGGCCGACACCGAGGACAACAGCGCGGGCGGCGTCACGGTCGAGACCGCCGGGGAGGCCGTCGAGGCCGACGCCGCGGTCGTCGCCACGGACCCGCCGACGGCGCGGGAGCTGACCGGTGTGGCAGGCATCCCGGCGGAGACGGTCGGCTGTGTTACCCTCCACCTCGCGCTCCCGGACACCCAGCAACTCGACACCGACCGCCGGATCCTGCTGAACGCCGCCGACGACCGCCCGAATCAGGTCGCGCCGATGTCAGAAGTCGCCCCGGCGTACGCCCCCCAGGGCCAGCAGCTCCTGAGCGCGACCTTCCTCGGTTCCCAGGAGGCCGACGACGCGACCCTGCTCGAGGAGGTCCGCGAGACGCTCTCCTCGTGGTACCCGGAAAACCAGTTCTCGAACCTGGAGGCCGTGGCAACCGACCGGGTCGAGGTGGCCCAGTTCGCCCAGCCGCCGGGCTTCCGGGCGTCGCTGCCCGACGTCGACGACCCCGACGGCCCGGTCTATCTGGCCGGTGACTACACCCGCTGGTCGGCGATCCAGGGGGCGATGGAGAGCGGCCGGCGAGCCGCGGCGGTCGCGCTGGGTGACAGGTAGACTTGGCTACGACGAGCGGTCGCGGTGGGTCGGCCGCGACGAGCCGTTGCGGTGGGTCGGCCGCGACG
>CAZOWU010000245.1:2103-3181 GCA_964583735.1 uncultured Halobacteriales archaeon
GCCGGTCCCGCAGGGGCGCTGTGGCGCGGGTTACGGAAACACGAGGAGGAGCCTCGCGCGTTAGCGCGGGGAGGAAGTCAAGAGGGCTGTCCGCCTTGGTCCTCCTGTCCGCCCTGCCCGTCGTGGTCACCCTCCTCCCCGAGCACGTCCTGGAGGAAGTGGACGGAGGCGAGCAGCAGCAACAGGAGGACCAGCAGCGTGACGCCGACGAAGATGAGTCCCATATCGACCATATCTATCCCTACTCCCGTTCTCCCTGAAAAATGTGCCGGCTCTCCCCCTCACAGCCGGTGACGGAACTCGCCGAGCAGGGGGAAGGTGAGCGTCTCGTCGCCGGTCTCGTCGCGCACTACCGGGGCGAAGGCGTCGGTGTCGGGCACGAACGGGGACATGAAGTCGGCCGCGGACATCCCGTTGACCTCGACACCCCGGAGAAGGCGGTTGAACGCCGGCAGCATCACCACGTCCGTGCCCCGGTAGACCCCCTCGCCGGCGAGATAGCAGGGGCGGCGTTTCCCCTCGATGGTGATCGTGGGGTGGTCGTGCCCGACGATGTAGCGCCCGACGCCGTCGCCTGGACTGTCACTCTCGCCGTCTCCAGGGGCGACGTGGCCGTGACAGACGACGGTGTCGCCGGCGCGGTAGCTGTCGGCGGTGGGTCCGTCCCAGACCGAGTCGAGCATCGTGTCGTGGTTGCCCGGCGTGACGACCAGGCGGACGCCGGCCTCGCGGGCGGCCGCCGCGAGCCCGTCGACGGTCTTCCGAACGGTGCGGGGGACCGTTCGGAAGGAGTGCAGCAGGTCGCCGGCGACGACAACCTCCCCGGGCTCGAACTGGTCGAGCAGGGCCTCGAAGCGCTCGACCATGTCGGACCCGTCCCCGACCGGGATTTCGACGTCCGAATCGGCGCCGCGGCCGACGTGCAGGTCTGCGAGGACGAGTGTGTCCTCCAGCAGGAGCGCCCGGTCACGAAACCGGAGGTCCTCGACCGCATCCATGCCCACGCTCCGGGCGGCAGGGGAAAATGCCTGACGACCCGGGCCCCGAAGGTGGGTGGCGACACGGCGGGTCGGACGGC
>CAZOWU010000246.1:0-3170 GCA_964583735.1 uncultured Halobacteriales archaeon
CCTGCGCTCATACGGTCGTGCGTACGCAATTTCAGCAGTCTCGGGGAGAATCGACGTTTCGGACCACGGAACCCGTCTTCTGCTTCGTGGGTTTGCAAAGAATTACGCACGACCGTATCAGGAACGAGCCAGTAGCCACACGCAGGGGACTACTCGGGACGAAAGTAAACTGGATTTTCAGGTTGGTTCGGAGGGTAGTCTGCCTTCGGGGTGGCACTCTCAGCAGGGAGCCGCATCTACTGCCCGTCGTTGCTGGCGGTGAAACACTGCGTTCCGGTTTATGCCCGTCTCGGTCCCTTCCCCGGTATGGACCGGACACCGACGAGACGCGAGGTACTGACGGGGTGTGCTGTTGCAGCGAGCGCGGGCCTCGCCGGCTGCGCAGCAGGAGAGCTCACCGCCGCAACCACAGTCACGGACGACATCGCGGCCGACGGGATTAGCGCACTGTCCGTCGAGGTGACAAACGGGGACATCACGGTACACGACGAACAGCGTCAGTCGGTAGTGGTCGACGGGGAGAAACGAGCACCCAGTGAGGAGGACCTCGAGAATGTTCGCCTCGAGACCCGGCGCGAGGGAGACACGCTGGTACTCGCCGCCGACCACGGGGACGACGGGTGGCTCCCATCGTTCGGGAGAGACGCCGAGGTGACCCTCGACCTCACCGTTCCGGAGTCGCTGTCGGCGGTGGAGGTCGGAACGACGAACGGCGACGTGGATGCCGGCCGTCTCGGGACCGCCCTCACCCTCGACACGACCAACGGCGACATCGATGTGCGGGAGCACCGAGGCACTGCGAGCGTCGTGACCACAAACGGCGAAGTCTCGCTCCAGCTCGAAGCAGGAGCCGACGTGACTGCGGAGAGCACGAACGGGGACATCGACATCGGCGTTCCGCCCTCGATGGCCGCGCAGTTCTCGCTGCAGACGACGAACGGCGACGTGAGTATCGAGGGCATCGAGGGCCTGTCGGTCAGTGATACGGACAGCCTCGAGACGGTGACCGGCGACGGAACCCACGAGGTCCAGTGTGAGACGACGAACGGGGACATCACGATTAGCAACTGACCGGGGGAGGAGATGCTCGCCGTCGGGTTCGGCGTCGGGGGTGAAGGCTCCGCACTCACGTCCGGGGTTGCCGAGGAGTTCATCGACCTCGCCGCGCAGTGGGGCGTCCCGACGTTCCGGGAGACGGCTGTCGGATGCTCCCCTCCGTGAGCGCGTCCTCTGTCAGCGACGAGTTGCCGCTCTACCGCGGGCTCCCCCGGATTTAAGATGCCATGCCTGGAATCGGTAGCGAATGACATATGCAGACATCTACGACGCAGTGTCGGAGACGTACTGGCCCGAGGGCGCCTGGGAGCGGATGCTCGATGCCGGAGACCCCGAGGCATTCAACCTGGCTGAGGAGGCGCTGGGCCGGCACGCCGGGTCGCGCGAGACGGGCTTGCGGATCCGCGACTTCGAGACGGGCGGGGACGAGGCCTACAGCTTCGACGACCTGAACCGGGCCGCGAACAGGGCGGCAAACTTCTTCGAGGGACACCTCGACCGGACCGAGCGGTTCGGGCTGATGCTCCCGCCTCGCCTGGAGCTGTACGCCGCGCTCTTCGGCGGGGTCAAGACCCAGCGGGTCTTCCTCCCGTTGGATACGAAATTCGGGCCAGACGCACTTTCCTACCGGATGGCCGACGCCGAGGCGACGACGCTGTTCACGACCGCCGACCACATCGAGAAAATCGAGCCGGACGCGATGCCGGCCCTGGAGCGTGTCGTCCTCGTCGGCGGCGGGACCGGGTCCGTCGAGGGGGTCGAGGTGCTCCACTACGACGAGGTCGAACGCGAATCCGACAGCTACGACGCGGTCCGGGTGGGACCCACAGAGCCTTACGGGATGGTGTACTCCTCCGGGACGACCGGCCAGCCCTCCCAGCTAACCTCCGAACACGCGACCGCGGTGGGGATCGAGCCCTTCCTGACCTTCGTGGTCGACCTCCTGCCGGAGGACACCTACTTCGCGGCGGCCTCGCCGGCCTGGTCGTACGGATTGACCGTCGGGACGCTCGCCCCGGGGTTGCAGGGGACGAATATCGGCGCGTACCGCGGTCGCTTCGACAACGAAATGTGGCTGGATACGCTGGAGCGCTGGGCGGTGACGAACGCGATGGTCGCGCCGACAGTGTTCCGACAGCTCCGCGCCAGCGACGTCGACGTCAGTGCGTACGACATCGACCTGCGGGTGCTGGTGACTGCCGGCGAGACCTGCGATGGCGACACCGCAGCGTGGGTCGACGACCACTTCGGGACGACCCCGCTCGACGCCTACGGGCTCAGTGAAGGGGGAATGCTCGTCTGTAACTACCCGTTCCCCGACTGGGAGGTCAAGCACGGGTCGATGGGCAAGCCGACGCCGGGAAAGGAAGTCCGGCTCTGTGACGGCCCGAAGTGTCCGCCGGCGACAGAGGAGAACCCGGCGCCGACCGAGGAGATGGTGTTCATCGACGAGCCGGGCGAAATCGGCGAGATCTGTGCCTACCAGTCGGGCGGGTCAGGCCCAATGGCCGGGACGAGCCCGGAGGGGTGGCAGCGGATGGGTGACCTCGCGGAGGTCGACGAGGACGGCTACTGGTGGTACCGCGGCCGCGCGGACAAGGTTATTATCTCGGCGGGCTACCGGATCGGTCCCGGCGAGGTCCAGGAGACGCTCATCGCTCACGACGCCGTCGAGGAGGCGGGCGTCATCGGCGTGGACCACGAGACCCGCGGCAACGTTGTCAAGGCCTACGTTACCCTGGTGCCGGGCTACGATGAGACCCCACAACTCCGGGAGGAACTCGTCGAGTTCGCCAAATCCGAGCTCTCGAAGCACGAGTACCCACGGGAACTGGAGGTCATCGAGGAACTCCCCAAGACCGCGAGCGAGAAGATCAAACTCGGCGAACTCGAGAAGCGCCACGAGCGCGAGCACGGCGGCGCCTGAACAGTCCTGCTGGCTCGCCGGTAACACTCCATCTTTGCCCCTGTCGTAGCGGAGGTGCACGCTGCAGGCCAGACACCATCACTTGGTAGGCCAAGCTATAGGGCTAAGCCTGTGGCTGTATGACAAACGGGTGCCGTCCTACCACTGAGAGACCAATTATCGGGACGGACGGTAACAGCACTCGACA
>CAZOWU010000247.1:0-3164 GCA_964583735.1 uncultured Halobacteriales archaeon
GGGGGAACCTGGAAGTCCCGATGACTGTCCGGATGCCCTACTCCGGCGGGATCAAGTCCAGCGAGATGCACTCGGAATCCACGGAGACCTACCTGGTCCACACGCCCGGCGTCCGGGTGGTCGTCCCGTCGACCCCCTACGAGACGAAGGGGTTGCTCGCGGCGTCGGTCCGCAACGACGACCCCGTGTTTTTCCTCGAGCCAAAGAAGCTCTACCGGGAGGGCAAAGAGCCGGTCCCCGAGGAGGAGTACACCCTGCCGCTGGACGAGGCCCGGTACGTCCGCCGCGGCGAGGACGTCACCGTCTACACGTACGGCGCGATGACCCGCCACGCCAAGGCCGCGGCGGAGTCCGTCGATGCCGACGTCGAGGTCGTCGACCTGCGGACGCTGTCGCCGCTGGACGTGGAGACGATCCTCGAGTCGGTCAAGAAGACCGGGCGGGCGGTCGTACTCCACGAGGCCCGGCGGACCCTCGGGGTGGGTGCGGAGGTGTCGGCGCTCATCAACGAGTACGCGCTCGACCGGCTGAAGGCGCCGGTCAAGCGGGCGACGGGTTTCGACGTCCACTTTCCCGGCCACCAGACCGAGCACGCCTACCTGCCGGACGAACAGCGCGCGACTGACGCGATCCAGGCGGTGATGGACTATGAGTTCTGAGAGCCTCCAGGAGTTCGACTTTCGCCTGCCGGACCCCGGCGAGGGGCTGACCGAGGCGGAGATCATCGAGTGGTATCACGCGGAAGGTGACGAGGTGCGCGAAGACGACCCCCTCGTGGACGTCGAGACCGACAAGGCGGTCGTCGAGATCCCCACGCCGTGTACGGGCACGCTCGAGCGGGTCGTCGCCGAACCGGGCGACGTCGTCGAGGTCGGGGAAGTCATCGCGGTGTTCCGCACCGAGAACCCACCCCGCCAGCAGAGCGCCGAGGGAGCACAGGGCGGGGCGGCCGGGGAGACGGCGCCGGACGCCGGTGCGGACGACTCTACCGCCGACGCCACCGACGTAGACGCCGATGAGACGAGCCCCACGTCGGCGGTTAGCCGTGTCGACGACGCCGCCGACGCGGGCGCCGGCGCTGACCGGACTGACGGGGCAGACACCGGTGACGACCGGGTCTTTGCGGCCCCGTCCACCCGGCGATACGCCCGCGAGCAGAGTGTCGACCTCGCCGACGTCGAGGGGACCGGGCCCGGCGGGCGGGTCCTCCAGGAGGACGTCGACGCCTTTCTCGAGGCACAGCGTGCGGAGCCGGCGGAGTCGGCGGTCGACTCGACCGCCGCGTCGGAGACCGCGACTACAGCCACTCCGGCAACGACAGTGGACGCCGAGCCGACCGGGGCGGCCACGACCGACGAGTCGGGCCGGGAGGCGGTCGTCGAGCCGCTGCGCGGGCTCCGGCGGACCATCGCCGAGAACATGCAGCGCTCGAAACAGGAGATCCCCCACGTCACCTCCGGCTTCGAGGCCGACGCGACCGAACTGGTCGAACTCAAGGAACGGCTGGACGAGAAACACGACGCTCACATCACCTACACGGCACTGCTGGTGAAGGCCGTGGTGCCGGCACTCCGGGAGTTCCCGCTGGTCAACGCCTCCATCGACATGGAGGCCGACGAGATCACGAAATACGAGTCCTACAACATCGGCGTGGCCACCCACACAGAGGAGGGGCTGATCGTCCCGGTCGTCAAGGACGTCGACGAGAAATCGCTGGTCGAGGTTGCCGAGGAGCTGAACGCGACCGTCGAGGCGGCCCGGGAGCGGGAGATCAGCCCGGCCGACCTGCAGGGTGGAACCTTCACCATCACGAACACGGGGAGCCACGGCGGTCACGGCACCTTCGGCACCCCGATCATCCGCCACCCGGAAGCGGGGATCGTGGGCGTCGGCGCCATCGAGGAGAAGCCGGTGGCCGTCGACGGCGAGCTCACGGTGCAGGAGCGGATCGGCTTCAGCTTCTCCTACGACCACCGGCTGGTCGACGGGGTCACCGCAGGGCAGTTCATGGAACACGTCATCGAAGGGATCGAGGACCCCGACGTCCTGCTGGCGCGACTCTGAGGGCCGCTTTCGCGGTCCCGTCACTCAGGCTGTGGCTGCAGTCGTGTCCAGCCTGCTCGTCCAGACTGGCAGCCGGTCAGCCTCGACGGCCCACCGCCGGTAGCCCAGGACGACCACTCCGAAAAGGCCGAGATACCCGAGGAGATACACCACGACCCCCCACGCTGGGAACGCACCGACATCGAAAAACACGAGTCCGATTGTTCCGGACATGTCGCCCGCGGCGTGGACGAGGACCGGGACGGACAGGTTCTGGGTAAGCTCGTAGAGGACTCCGTACCCGACTCCGGAGACGAAGAGGATCGCGCCGTACCCCGTTGCGGTCTGTGACCCTGGAACGCCGCTGACGAGCACCCGTGGGGCGTGAATCGCCGCGAACAGGGCGCTCGCGACCGCGACCCCGACCGCGACCCGCGTGCGGGTGTCGCCGCCGAGCAGCGCGACCACCTTCGACTGGAGGTACCCGCGGAACGCGAGTTCCTCGACGATGCCGGCGACGAGGAGGTAGTAGCCGAACTCCGCGACGGCAGTCACCGGTGGGACGGTCCACTGGTAGCCCACGGCCCCCAGGCCCGCGGTCGCGACCGCGAGCCCGATACCGAAGGCGTTGAGCAGGAGGTAGAACACGGCGACGGTGACGACCCCCGGCACGACGAGCGCGGTCGAAACTCCAATGTCGGCGAATCGCACGCCCTCCTGCCGGAGGAACCACCAGACGACCCCGACGAGCCCCAGGTCCAGGAGACCGCCAAGGACGTTCGTTTCTACCAGTGGGAGCGCGGGCCCGAGTGCCCACACACTCCCGATGAGCTGAATCGTCACGGCGTAAACGACAACGACGGCGAGAAACGCGAGCAACCACGGGACACCGCCGCCGAAGGTAACTCGTGTTCCGGTCATCGTCTCTGAGGGGTGTCACTTCTGGTGCATTCCGCCCAGAAGCCGGTTGAGCCTGAGGTTGGAAAGCACCTCTATTCAAATTTTGGCATAGCACCACAGACCGACGAGAGACTGCCACCCAACGATACTGTACGGCTCGGGCGGATGTGAACCACGCCGACTCGCTCCCGGCGGTCGCTCGTCGTCTGCTTCAAATCCGC
>CAZOWU010000248.1:0-3161 GCA_964583735.1 uncultured Halobacteriales archaeon
CAGTTCCACCCGACGACGCTCCCCTCGACGGGCGTGCTCATCTCCGAGGGTGTCCGCGGCGAGGGCGGGATCCTCTACAACGGGGACGAAGAGCGGTTCATGTTCGAGCACGGCTACGCCAACAACGAGGGCGAACTCGCCTCCCGTGACGTGGTCTCCCGCTCGGAGTTGACAGAGGTCAACGAGGGCCGGGGGATCGAGGACGAGTACGTCGACCTCGACATGCGCCACCTCGGCGAGGAGCGCATCCTCGACAGGCTGGAGAACATCCTCCACCTCGCGGAGGACTTCGAGGGCGTCAACGGCCTGGACGAGCCGATGCCAGTCAAGCCCGGCCAGCACTACGAGATGGGCGGGGTCGAGACCAACGAGAACGGCGAGACCTGTATCGACGGGCTGTACGCCGCCGGGGAGTGTGCCTGCGTCTCGCTACACGGGTCGAACCGGCTGGGTGGCAACGCCCTGCCGGAACTGCTGGTCTTCGGGGCCCGCGCCGGCCAACACGCCGCGGGCGGTGACATGGCCAGAGCCGAGATCCCGACCGGTCCCTCCGCGAGAAGCGAGGACGGCGCGGTCGACGCGCCCGTCAAGCCAGGCGCGGTCGAGCCGGCGACCGGCGACACGGTTGCGGACGGCGGCGAGGTCCGCTCGGATGGTGGGGCCGTCGCTGCGGCCGAGGAGGTCGTCGACCGGACCGTCACCCGGGAGCGCGAGCGGATCGAGTCCCTGCTCGAGGAGGACGGCACCAACCACGCCGAGGTCCGGGACGACATCCAGGAGACAATGACCGAGAACGTCAACGTCTTCCGGGAGGAAGAGGGGCTGAAGACGGCCCTGGAGGACATCCGGCAGGCCCGCGAGACCTACCAGAACGTCGCGGTCTCGGACCCCTCGCGGACGTTCAATACCGACCTCATCCACACCATCGAAACCCGCAACGTCATCGACCTCGCGGAAGCGATCACCCTGGGAGCGCTGGCCCGCGATGAGTTCCGCGGGGCCCACTGGCGCAAGCAGTACCAGGAGCGTCGTGACGACGACTGGCTGAAACACACGATGCTCCGGTGGAACGGCGGCGACCCGGACCTCTACTACAAGCCGGTCATCCTCGAAGGCGAGGAGCAGACCTACGAACCAAAGGAACGCTCCTACTGAACCACCCGCCGAGACGCGGGTGCTGAACCGCCAGGCCACACCTTTCTGCCGCGATTACACAGTCTGGATCCGACTCTCGAGACGGCTCACGGTCCGAATTTCCACCGGAGATAGCTCTCTGTACGCGTGTGGAAAGTGGGAAAGGGGGGGGTGGGTACTGGCACCGTGAAGTGCCACACATATACCTAAGTCCAAATATACATAAACCCTTTGAAGGAATATCACAAGTGATACTCAGTGAGAACCCGGCACAGCGGGCAGGGCTGTGGCTCACAGGTCGTCGCTCGAAGAAGTTTGCGTGGGTGCTGATCCCTGGTAGGGAACGCACCTCGCACGTGGTCCGCTCACGTCTGTTCACGGCCAGTAGTGCGTGGGACCGGATTTGAACCGGCGGACCTCTACAGGACAGCGCCCTCAACGCTGCGCCGTTGGCCTGGCTTGGCTACCCACGCACTGGTGCACTCGGCACCAGACTGTTTGACGAGGGCCATCAAATGGCTTTCCATTCACCGGGAGGCGCCACAGCCGTCGTGGGGAGAGAGCGTGCTGTCGCGCTCCTGGCAGAAAAGCGCACGTTTCAAGACCTCAAGCCCGATACAGGACGTATGGCTAAGTACTCGACAGGAAGCGGGGGCGGCGGCTCCGGTGGGAGCTGCGAGCTCTGTGGCGCCTCCGGCGTGGAGTTACAGACGGCGACGGTCGCTGGCGCGCGGCTCGAAGTCTGTGCCGACTGTGTCGAACACGACGACACCGGCACGAACGACAGCACGGGCACCAGCGACCGCGACCGCGCCGAGCGGGCTGCACGGAACACGGCGAAGGTCCACGACGCGGCCGCCGCCGACCCCGAATACTGGGAGGACGGCGCCGACTACGACGACGACCAACTCCCCTACCTCGTCCCCGACTACGCTGACCGGCTGACCGAGGCCCGGCAGGACGCCGGCTACCAGCTCGCCGAACTGTCCGAGGAGGTCGACGTCGACGAGGCAGACCTGCTCGCGCTCGAGCAGGGACGGGCCACTCAGGCCGGCGTCGGCGGCTCGACGGTCGGCGCACTCGAACAGTTTCTCGGTGCCGACCTGGTCGACGAGTAACCCGAAGCGAAGTCCCTTTGCGGCCCGTTCCCCTACGGCCGCGCGTGACCGACCAGCAGGCAAACGGGGACGATGGAGGCGACGGATACGAGGCGCTGGTCTACGACCTCGACGGGACGCTCGTCGAACTAGACGTCGACTGGGGTGCCGTCACCGAGGACGTGGCGGCGGTGCTGCGGGCTCGCGGATTGGACGTCGCCGGGGAGTCGTTGTGGGACCTCCTCCAGCGTGCCGGTGAGGAGGGCGAAGACCACCGGCGAGCCGTCGAAGAGGTACTCGCCGACCACGAGCGCGAGGGTGCCCGCACCGCCGCCCGACTCCCGCTTGCCGACGAACTCCCTGCGGGGGTGCCGACGGGCGTCTGCTCGCTGAACTGCGAGGCTGCCTGCCGGGTCGCGCTCGAACGCCACGGTCTCGACGGCCACGTCGACACCATCGTCGGCCGCGACACCGTCACGGCCCACAAGCCCGACCCCGAACCCCTGCTGGCGACCGTCGACGCGCTCGGAGCCGACCCGCAGGCCACGCTGTTCATCGGGGACTCCGACAGCGACCGCGTCACCGCCGAGCGCGCGGGCGTCGGGTTCCAGGCCGTCGCCGACCGCGGGTGATCAGTCCTCCGACTCCGTCTCCGGACCCGCCTTCGCCCCCGCCTCCCGGCCGTCGTCGACCCCTTCGGCCGGCTCACGGTACCGGCGCGCGTATGCGTAGGCGGCCACAGCGGTGACGAACCAGACGACCGCCCCGACCCGGACTGCAAAGGCCGCCCGCGACCCCCAGTCCGGCAGCCGGGTGGCAAGCGAAAGCGCGGCGACCAGTGGGGCGCCGACGACGATTGTGAGAACGAAGGTCACCTGCATGACCCACCCGAAGTCGACGCCGTCGGGGTCCGTCCGCTCGACCTCTGGA
>CAZOWU010000249.1:0-3134 GCA_964583735.1 uncultured Halobacteriales archaeon
GCGCGAACCTCAACGCCCTGCTCGGGCGGGCCCGGCCGGGCGACATGGGGTTCGACATCATGCACTACAACGTCCACAAGACCTTCGCGACCCCCCACGGCGGCGGCGGCCCGGGGGCCGGCCCCATCGGCGTGGTCGAGGAGCTCGCCTCTTTCCTGCCGACGCCGCGGGTCCGGACTGTCGGGGATACGGACGGGGACGGGGACGAGGGCCGCCGCGACTACGAACTGTTCGAGCCCGAACACACGGTCGGGAAGGTCCACGGTTTCGAGGGCAACTGGCCGGTCCTGCTGAAGGCCTACGCCTACATCGCGCGGCTGGGCGACGAGGGGCTCCGCGACGCCAGCGCCAAGGCCGTCCTGAATGCCAACTACCTCGCCGAGCAGGTCGACTACGAGGTGCCCTTCGGCCCCTTCCACCACGAGTTCGTCGCCAGCGCGGGCGAGCAGGACGCCGCCGACGTCGCAAAGCGGATGCTCGACTACGGCGTCCACCCGCCGACGACGAAGTGGCCCGAGATCGTCGACGAGGCGCTGATGACCGAGCCGACCGAGGTCGAGAACAGGCGGACGCTCGACCAGCTCGCGGCGGCGTTCAATTCGGTTGCCGGCGAGGACGACGACACCCTCGAAGCCGCACCCGACCGGCCCGCCGCACAGCGGGTCGACCAGGTCGGGGCCGCCAGGGAGCCACGGCTCTCCTGGCAGGCGCTCGAGGAGTGAGTCGGGGTGCCGCCGGGAGAACGGTCGGCAGCAGTCATAGTGATTATTGTCGTCTGTTCCCGGTGATTGCCCGCATCGGGGTCGGCAATCGCCGGTAATACTGCCGGCTGTCCCTTCGTGAAGAGACTTGCCACCCCGGGATGGCGTGATTCTTCAGAGACGTACAGCCGGCAGTGTAAATCGGTACAACAATCACTATCAGGCAGTCGCGGCGTCCGCGCTGTCGACTTCGCTTCCGATCCGCACGAAGCCGTAGCCACACTCCGGGCAGCGCCACTTGACCTTCCGGCCCAGGTGGAGCTCGGTAGTCGCGGCCATGTAGAAAGTCCGCTGCTCGCCACACTCCGGGCACTCGCGTTCCAGTTCCATACCTGGTGTTCGGGGAGCCGGTAAATCAAAGCCGCGGTCTCCAGGAGGGGTCGCTCACACCGGCTCCGGCCCCATTCCGGCCGAACGGTTTTGTACTCGCACGACGACCCGCCAGTATGGCACGCCAAATCACCCGGTGTGAGGAGTGTGGCTACCGCGTCCGGTGGAATCCCGAGACCCGGGAGGGCCCGACCGTCTTCTTCGAGGAGGGACTGTGTCCCAGCTGTGGCTCTTCTTTCGGGGACCGCGCCCCCGTCTCGGCCCGGCGCGGGCGCAAGCGCCGGTAGACCTTAGTCCGTCCCGCTGGAGCCCTCCGGCATGCAGACTGTGATCCTCGCCGCGGGGCAGGGGACGCGGATGCGGCCGCTGACCGACCGCCGCCCCAAGCCGATGCTCCCGGTGGCCGACCGGCCGCTGATGGCCCACACCGCTGACGCCGCCGTCGAAGCCGGCACCTCGGAACTCTTGCTCGTGGTCGGCTACGAGGCCGAGGACGTCCGCGAGTACTTCGGCGACGAGTACCGCGGCACCCCCGTCAGGTATGCCGTCCAGGCAGAGCAACGCGGGACTGCACACGCCGTCCGGGCGGCCCGCGAGCACCTCGATGGCCGGTTTGCGGTGCTCAACGGCGACGACATCTACGACGCCGCCTCCGTGGCGCGGCTGTTCGCGGGCGGCCCCGCCGTGGGCAGCTACGAGGTGGCGGACCCCCGGCCCTACGGCGTCTTCGACATCGCTGACGGGGAGGTCGAGGGGATCGTCGAGAAGCCCGCAGACCCGCCCTCGAGCCGCGTGAACGTCGGCGCGTACGTGTTCCCCGCGGAGGCCCGAGCGTGGCTGGACGTTGAGGAGAGCGAGCGCGGCGAGGAGGAGATCACCGACGTGCTCGCGCGGGCCGTCGACGAACGGTCTGTCCGGGCGGTCGACGTCGACCGCTGGATGGGCGTCGGCCGGCCCTGGGAGCTGCTGGAGGCAAACGAGTGGAAAGTCGGCGAACTGGACCGCGAGATACGGGGTGAGGTCGCCGCCACCGCCGACCTGCGCGGGGACGTGGTCGTCGAGGAGGGGGCGACGGTCGAGCCAGGCGTCGTCGTCGAGGGGCCGGTGCTCGTGCGGGCCGGCGCACACGTCGGCCCGAACGCCTACGTCCGCGGGCACACCCTCCTCGGCGAGAACACCCGTGTGGGCAACGCCGTCGAGGTGAAAAACAGCGTCATCATGGCGGAGACGGCGGTCCCCCACCTCTCGTACGTGGGGGACAGCGTCCTCGGCCGGGACGTCAACTTCGGGGCGGGGACGACGGTGGCGAACCTCCGCCACGACGACGAGGCCGTCCGGCTGACAGTCAAAGGCGAGCGGGTCTCGACCGGCCGCCGGAAGTTCGGTGTCGTCGTCGGCGACGGGGTGAAGACGGGTATCGAGGCGACACTGAACGCGGGTGTCACGCTCTCGACGGACGCTCGCGTCGAGCCGAACGCGACGGTGACACGGGACCGGTAACGGCACCGGCCTGGCCTGGCCGCCCTCGCCAAGTGGCTGGCTGCCCGCGCGAGGAAGATATATGGGGTTAAGTACCGACGTACCGAGAATGAGAACAAGATGGTCGATCCGACTTCCGACGTCCCCGAAGATATCTCCGAGGAGGAGGCGCCGGACTGTGCGACGTGTGGGGCGACGGTTCTCGACACCCCCCGACACCGCGTGATCACGTGGGTCGAGGACGACGAGGTCCGGACCGCACACTTCTGTGACGACGACTGCCGGATGGAGTGGGACGGCCCTGTCGAGGCCTGATAGTGAGTATTGTCGTCTTTTTCCGGCGCTTGCCGACCCCGACGCGGGCAATCGCCGGTCAATCGGTGCAACACTCAGTATCAGCGGCTCTCATCACCGAGACGGATCGTCACGGCGGGAAAGACTCGCAGTACTCACTATGAGTCGGGGGCTCGACTACGCTGCTGGCCGACGGGCCGCGGACTGGCGGACCGCCGACAGACGGAATCCACGGCTGACGGATGGAAATCCACGGCTGACGGATGGAAA
>CAZOWU010000250.1:0-3090 GCA_964583735.1 uncultured Halobacteriales archaeon
CCCCCCATGCGTCGCTGTCCAGAAGCCATAGTGTTCGCTAGTTCATCGTTAGCGGTTCTATATAAATGTACCGGATTCGGGGGCAACGGGGGCGGGTGCTGGCGGCGGGATTTAAGCCCCGCGACCGCAAATGCCCCGTCGATGCTCGAACTCGAGCACGGCTTCCGCGTCGTCGACATCCACATCGAGCTCGAGCCCGACGAACAGCGGCGGGCGGGCAGCGTCGGCGACCCGGAGGAGACCGAACGCGAACTCCACCAAGCGGGGGTCGTCCGCGGGGTCGTCTTCCCCGCCGACCGGGAGGGCGGGTATCTCAAAGCCAACAACGCCGTTGCGCGGATGAGCGTCGGCCGCCCCTTCGTCCCCTTCGCGAGGGTCAACGGTCCCCGCGACCCCGGCAGCGGTGCGAGCTCGCGGCTCCGGAACATCGCAAGCTCCCGCTCGGAGGAACACACTTCCCCCGAGGACGTCGAGCAGTTCGCCTACGACGACCGCTTCTCCGGGTTCCGGCTGCATCCTGTCGTCGACGGGCTTCCCGACCGGGACGTGCTCGCGGAGATGGAGTCGGCCGGGCTCCCCGTGGTGACGTACGGCGGCCGTGGCTTCGGGCCCCAGGCCGTCGCCGACCAGCTCCTGGAGTTCGACTTCCCGCTCGTTGTCTCGCACTTCGGCGGCTACCCGCTGGACGAGGCGATGGCCGAGCGGACCGTCGACCTACTGGGCGACCACGACGACCTCTACTTGGAGACCAGTGCCGTCCACACCCGCGACCCGGTCGAGCGGGCCCTCATCGAGCACCCGGACCGGGTGCTGTTCGGTAGCGGCGCGCCGACCGTCCACCCCAACGTCAGTGTCATGGAAGTACTGACGCTGGATGTCCCGGAGGACGCGATGCGGAAGGTGTTCTCCAAAAACGCCGGCCGCGTGGTCGAGGACCTGGCACCCTGACAGGCCTGGTCGCGGCGGGTGACCGCGGAGTCCTGGCGGGCTGGCGGTCGCAGCGATTGTTGTCAGTCACCGCCAGTCGTAGACCGTCACCGCCCGGTCCGTCCGGGCCGACCGCCCCGCGGGGTTACGCCGCGGACCCACGTCCCGTCGGCGGGCCACAAGCCCGTCTTTCAGCCCGACAGCGAGGTTGGTGGTGACGTCTTTCCCGGCCCCGAGCCACGCTGACGGCTCGGTGTCACCCCGCGCAACCCGGCGGAGTTCCCCGCCAGCGTCCCGGACAGCGTGGGTCAGAAGTCGCCGGCACACCGTCGGCCGGAGCCCGTAGTTTTTGACGAGGCGGTAGGCGAGCGAGCGGTACTTCCAGGCCCAGTCGGTCTCGCGGCCGCCGTCGGCACCCAGCTCTTGACGGACGTGCATCGCGTCGTCCCACCTCACCTCGAAGCCCCCCAGTGCGAGTCGGTGGGCAGCGTCCCGGGCGCCGCCGACCTCCAGGTACTCGTCGAACCCGTCGAGTTCCTCGAGGCTCTCCCGGCGGAACGCGACGTTTCCGGGGTTGAAGTAGGTGACCGTCGTGCCGGCGATGGTCCGGGACTCCTTGCGCTCGGTCTCGACACCGGCCCGCAGCTGCGTGCGGGTTGGACCGGTCACGGCGTGGCTGTCGACGAGCCCGTCGGTCACGGCCCCGGGCCAGGTGTCACACACTGAGAGGGTGTGGTTGACGAAGGCCACCGTCTCGCCGGTGGCGTGGTTGAGGCCGGCGTTGCGGGCACAGTTGATGCTCCGGTCGGCGATCTCGACGAGGGCGTCCACGTCAGCCCGCGCTTGGACCATTCCGGTGGTGCCGTCGGCCGAGGGGCCGTTGACCACGACCACTTCGGCGTCCGGGGCGTGCTCGGCGAGTGCGTCCAGACAGTCCGCGAGCTCGTCGCGGGCGTTGAGTGTCGGGACCACCACCGAGAGGGACATACTCAGGGGTAGTTATCCCGAGCCCTAAAAACGTCGCGGGCTCAGACTGTCGCCGACCAGTAGGAGACCGACGACAGCCACCGGCCCAGTGGCGTCTCCCCGATGGCGTTGTCGGCCCACCGGAACCCGGAAGCGACGCTGTTGGGGACCTTCCGGTAGAAGCCGTACGGGAACACCCAGTCGTGGTCCGCGCGGTCGAGTTCGAGCCCGGTGTCGCTGAGCAGCCGGTCGACCTCCCGGCTCGAATAGAGCCGCGACCCCATCGGAAGCGCCCAGGTGTACACCGACCGCGTCGAGAAGCGATTGAACGTGTCGAAAAACACCTGCCCGCTGGAGACCCGGGCCATCTCCTCCAGGAACGCGGCAGGGGTATCGGCCAGGTGGAAAAAGCGCATCGCAAAGACGATGTCGAAGTGGTCGTCGGGAAATGGAAGCCGCGCGGCGTCGCCGCGCATCCACTCCAGATGGCCGGTGACGCCGGCTGACCGTGCCTTCTCCCTGCCCTGCTGAAGCATGGGTTCGGAGACATCCAGCCCGACGATGTTCGCGCCGCGCTCGGCGAGCAGCACTGTGAACCGGCCCGTTCCACAGGCGATCTCGAGGACGTCTCTGTCCTCGACCGGCCCGAGCGCGTCCAAGACGGCCTGCTTCTCCCGGCGGTCGATGAGCCGGCCGCCACGGGAGAAGCGTTTGTCCTCGTAGGCTTCGGCCACGTCGTCGGCCTGGTACCACTCCTCTCCTTTCACGTTCCCCTCATGTCTACCGGGGCCTAAAACGGTACTGAAACCGCCGTCTGCTCGCCCTCCAGTCCCGGAAGGACTAGGAATATAAGGAGATGGATGCAATAAGTACACGTCCCCCCGATATATGGCCAAAGTTTACACCTGCGGGTCGAATGAGAGAACGTATGAGCACAAAATCGGATGGGAGTGCTGGGGATGTAACAAAAAGCGACCGTCGCGAGCGCCTCCGGGACCTGCCGCCGAGCGCCAAGCTCGTCGCAAAGGTCCTCCAGGTCGAGGGAACGATGTCCCTCGACGAAGTCGCCGACGAGTCGCTGCTCCCGGACCGGACCGCCCGGTACGCGCTGAACAGGTTGACCGACGCCGACGTCGTCTCGGTCAGACACGACCCCTACGACGCCCGGCGGCGGCTGTACACCCTGGCCGACTGACC
>CAZOWU010000251.1:0-3068 GCA_964583735.1 uncultured Halobacteriales archaeon
TGAGGGTGACAGACCAGAGGGTAGGGGTAGTTCACTTCACCAGGCTCCCGGTTCAGACCAGCAGGAGAGCCCCGGGGCGTTCGACTCGGGGGCTTCGCTGCGCGCGCTCCCGTTGGTCGCGTGCTTGTGCCAGCCGCCGTTCTCAGAACTCAGAGATTGCTGATGTGCTCGGAAATCGTGCGAGTTCTGACCGCCGTCGGACGCCACGTCACTTTCAGTCCCACCTAACGCCACGTACCTCCCCAGCCGATTCGCTCAGTCGCTCATCCCTCGCGCAGTGTTCTCGCGGACGGAGCCACGACAGCGCGCGCCCACTGCTAGCCGGTCAACCCACGGGATGGAACTGGTCACTCAGCCACACCCAGAGCGCGTCTCGGCGCGGAATCTTTACCTCGCCGGTGCCGAACACGCGTGATATGGGAACAGACCGCGTCGCGACATTCGAATCCGAACTGGAGGGGGTATCGACCGTCCACCGGACGGCTGCGGCCGATTTCGCGGAGACAATCTCCGAAGCCGTTCGGGAGCCGGCCGTCGGAACCGAAATCCCCATCGAGAATGTCTCACTGGCCGACACGCCGGTGAAAACCGACCGCTCGCCGGCAGACGTGCTGGCTGCAGAGACCGGCGTCACACCCGCTAGATTGGGCGTCGCCAACTACGGAACCGTCACGCTCCCCGCCAGCGAGGAGCCACGCGAGGTGGTCAGCCTCTACTGTACCCGCCACGTGGCCGTCCTGGCCGAGAGCAACATCGTCGCCGACATGCCCGCGGCCTACGACCGCCTCTCCGAGGACTTCCGCGCGGGGGCGGACACGCAGATCCTCGCGACGGGGCCGAGTTCGACCGCCGACATGGGCGAACTGTTGCGGGGCGTCCACGGCCCCCACGAGACTCGCGTCGTGGTGGTGACCGACCGATGAGTTCGCGACGCGACCGCGCGGAGAATCTGCGGGAGCTCATGGACACCGAGGGCGACGCCGTCGGCGAGATGTCCCAGCTCATCAACGACCAGACCGACGCGAACCTCGGGGGGTTCGACCGCTACGAGGAACTCCGGGAAGCGGCCCGCCAGACCAAGGAGGCGGCCATCGAGAACCTCCCCTCGCTTATCGATAGGCTGGAGGAGGCCGTCACCGCCAACGGCGGGCAACTGCACGTCGCGCAGGACGCCGCCGACGCCAACCGGATCGTCGAGGAGATCCTCGACGAGCGGGGGGCAAAGAAGCTGGTGAAATCGAAGTCGATGACCACGGAGGAACTGGAGGTCAACGACCACCTCGAACCCGACTACGAGGTGGTCGAGACCGACCTCGGGGAGTACGTCATCCAGGTGGCCGACGAGACCCCCTCCCACATGATCGGGCCCGCGATGCACAAATCTGCGGAGGACATCGCCGAGCTGTTCAACGACGCCTTCGACCTGGAGGAGCCCCTGTCCGCGGATTCCGCGGAGCTGACGAAATTCGCTCGCGAGCGGGTGGGCGAGCACATCCTCGAGGCGGACGCGGGGATGACCGGCGCGAACTTCGTCGTCGCCGAGAACGGCTCGATCATGCTGGTCACCAACGAGGGCAACGCCCGCAAGACCGCCGTCACACCGGATACGCACATCGCGGTCACGGGCGTCGAGAAGGTGGTCCCGACGGTTGCTGACCTGCAACCGTTCACCGAGCTCATCGCCCGGACAGGGACCGGCCAGGATATCACCTCCTACGTCTCGCTTCTCTCGCCGCCGGTCGACACCCCCATCCCCGATTTCGAGGCCGACGAGTTCCGCCCGGCCGAGGAGCGGGCCTTCCACCTCGTCTTGGTGGACAACGGCCGGATGGCGATGCGCGAGGACGAGGACCTGAAGGAGACGCTCTACTGCATCCGGTGTGGCGCCTGCAACAATGCGTGTGCCAACTTCCAGTCGGTTGGCGGCCACGGCTTCGGCGGAGAGACCTACACCGGCGGCATCGGCACGGGCTGGGAGGCCGGCGTCCACGACACGGAGGGTGCCGGCGAAATGAGCGAACTCTGTACGGGCTGCTCGCGCTGCGTGCCGAAGTGCCCGGTCAAGATCGACATCCCGTGGATCAACACCGTCGTGCAGGACCGCCAGAACCGGAGTGCGGAGCCCGGCGACTTCGACTTCCTGGTCGATGGGCTCACCCCCGACGAGGAACCCTCGGGGCTCGACTTGCAGAAGCGCTTTTTCGGGAACATCGAGACCGTCGCGAAGCTGGGCTCGCTGGCGCCCGGGCTGGCGAACGCACTCGCGGACACGAGCCTGGCAGAGTGGCTGCTGGAGCGGGTGGTGGGGGTCGACCAGCGCCGAGACCTGCCGGCCTTCGCCGGCGAGACCCTGCGGGAGTGGTACGGCGCCCGCGGGCCGCGGGTCGATGCTCCTGACCGCGAGGTCGTCCTCTATCCGGACCTCTACACGGAGTACTTCGAGCCCGAGCGCGGGAAGGCCGCAGTCAAGACGCTGGAGGCGCTCGGGGTCCGGGTGCGGATCCCCGAGGTACCCGAGAGCGGGCGCGCGCCGCTCTCTCAGGGGATGGTCGCGACCGCCCGCGAGCAGGCCGAGCGCGTCCACGGGACGCTCGTGGGCCACATCGACGACGGCCGGGACGTGGTCGTCGTCGAGCCCAGCGACCTGGCGATGTTCCGCTCGGACTACGAGCACCTCCTCCCCGAGCGCTCGCACGCCCGGCTGGCCGAGCACAGCTACGACGTCATGGAGTACGTCTACGGACTCGTGGAGAACGGAGCCGACGCGGACGCGCTCGCGGGGCCCGTTGGAGATGGGAGTGTCGCGTACCACAGCCACTGCCAGCAGCGGACGCTGGGCGTCGAGACCTACACCACGGCCGTGCTGGAGGAACTGGGCTACGACCTGCGGGAGTCGGACGTGGAGTGTTGCGGGATGGCTGGCAGCTTCGGCTACAAATCGGAGTACTACGAGGTCAGCATGGACGTCGGCGAGCGACTGCAGGCGGACCTGGGTGAGGTGGCCGGCGAGGAACTGGTCGCCAGCGGGACCTCCTGTCGAACCCAGCTGGATGCACTCTACGACCGGC
>CAZOWU010000252.1:0-3014 GCA_964583735.1 uncultured Halobacteriales archaeon
CCGACCGCGTCCACCGACGCTCACACCGACCGCGTCCACCGACGCCCACACCGACTACCACACCTCTACTCAATGACAGCTGACACTCCGCCTCCTGTCCGCGCGCTCGAACCGCTCACCGACCTCGACCGACTCCACGGCCGCGACGGCGTCCCGTTCCACCGCGAGGAGGACACTGTCCCCGAAGCGGTCGTCGACGACGTGGCCGACCTGCCCGACCTCGCCTCCGTCGGGGTCACGAACGACCGCGGCGAGGTCCTCCTCCGGCGGCTGACCGACACCTGCCGCTGGAAGCTCCCGACCGCGTCGGTCGGACCCGACGAGGACTTTATTACGGCGGCCCGCGAGCACGTCCCCGAGACGCTCGGCATCCGGGTCGACTTGGCGCTCGCCGGCGTCTGGGAGGTTCACCTGACCGCCGCGGAGGGCGACCGAACGGCCACGCGGGCGTTCGTCGTCTTCGAGGGGTCACCGGTCGACGGGGAGTACGACATCGACACCGAGGTGGCGACGGACCCGGTCGAAGAAGCCGGCTGGTTCGCCGAACTCCCCGAAGACGCCGACGAGCTTCCCGGGACCGACCGCTTTCTGGACTAGCGAACGACGGTCACGGGGACGGGCGCTCGCCGGATGACGGTCTCCGCGACACTGCCCAGCAACAGCCGCGAGACGCCTTTCCGGCCGTGACTGCCCATCGCGATGTGGTCGATGTCGTTGTCCTCGTCGCCGGCGAAGTCGACGATGACGTCGGTGGGTTTGCCGACCTCCGTGAACCGCCCGACTGTGGTGTCCGCGCCGACCAGCTCCTCGACCTGGTCGAACAGCTGCTCGGCCTGGTTCTTCTCGCGTTCGTACCACTCCTCGGAGAAACTCGGCAGTGTTGCGCTGGGGTAGCTGGTCTCCTGTGCGGGGTCGATGACGTGGAGCAGAACCAGCGTCGCTTCCGGGAACTCCTCGACGACGAACTCGCAGGCCTGCTGACCGTTCTTGGAGCCGTCGACTGGGACGAGTACACGTTCTACCATACTCGACGCTACCGCTACCCGCCGGATAACGCTTGCCTCCGTTCCGAGGCTCCGGGCGTGAGCCGCGGACCGCCACTCGTCCGGACGGCGCTCAGCTTCGCCCGTGTCTGGTCACGCAGTACGGCAGGCCGACCAGCTCGACGGGCTCGGAGTTGTCGGGCGAGTAGACCACCATCTGGCCTTTCTCCATGTAGGGCACCTTCGACTCGAGATTGCTGGGGATGTTGACCGCCGAGATGGCGTCCTCGTCGCCGAGATTCAGCACGACTGTCGTGTTGATCTGTTTGAAGACGGGGTCGGCGATGTCCTGTGGGTCCTGGGTGATCAGAAAGAGGCCGAGCCGCTCCTTGCGGCCCTGCTTTGCGGCCTCGGTGAACTTCCCGATCACCTTCCGGGCCTGGACGCTGTCGGCGTCGGTCAGGAAGTTGTGGGCCTCGTCCATCCCCACCACGAGGGGCGTCTCCTTTATCCGGTCGTACCGGGGGTCGTTCGAGAGCTTCTGGTCGACCAGCAGCGAGGAGAGCGCCAGCACCACCGTCTCGGTGTCCCGGCTGGAGGTGATGTGGTAGGTGGGGACGACTGTCAGCCCGCCCGGCCGGACGAACTCGTGGACCCGCTCGGTGATGGGTTTGGCGTCCTGGTCGAAGACGTCCCCGAACCCGCGGGCTCGCCGGGAAACGGCGTCGAAGGTGGCCTCGTGGACCCGCCCGCTCTCGTCGAGTTCCTCGCGCAACGCCGGGTCGTCGAGGAAGCCCGCGAACTGGTCGTAGGTCCCGTCGCGGCCGTGCTCGTCCCGAAAGCGGGGCAGGAGGACGTTCGTGAGCGCGCCGTACTGGTTGTCATTGAGACCGCTGCCGGCGATCAGCCAGGGGTTGGCGTACACCATCGAGAACGGGATGGTGAAGGGGACTTCCTCGGCACGGTGGCCGCCCGCGGAGTAGGAGGCCGAGCCGACCTGGGGGACGAAGGCGACGGTGTCCTCGTGCCCGCCGTGGGCGACGCCCTCGCGGTCAAGCCGGCGGCTGAAGTCGTCGGGGTACTCGCCGTCGTGGCGCATCTGTGCGTACTCGTCTTGGGGGTCGAACTGGACGACAGCGGGCGCGACCTCGCGGTCGGCGCCGGTCTCGACGGGGTAGGTCCGGTCGCCCAGATACTGCCGGAGGGCGTTCTTGGCGGCGTGGGTCTTGCCCGACCCAGTCCCCCCCGCCACGAGCGTGTGCCGGAAGACGAGCGGGTCCCCCGAATCGTAGTCGTCTTTCAGCCGGTAGTCGATGGTCGGCGGCTCCGCGGCCGTCCTGACTGTCTCGCCGCCGACCGCCAGGTGGCCCAGGAACACGCCCTCGGCGGGCATCTTCAGCCCGGTCTTGATGTCGGCCTTGTTCTCGGCCTCCCGAACGACCGTCTCGGGTTTGGGGACGCGGTCCGTCATTCGGCGTTTGAGGTCCCGGTCGTCTCGCGGCTCCGCCGCTCGACCGTCCGAGGCGCCTCCTGCCTCGCTGTCGTCGTAGAGGATCGCCACCGGCTCCAGCGTCGCCATCAGCTTGAAGTCTTCCTCGTCGATCCCCTCCGAGCGCATCGCGCGGCGGGCGTGGATCTCGGTGGCGTCGTCGGCACGGTACTCCTGGGCGTACTCGAGGGCGGAGACCCGGCAGAACAGTCGCTCGTCGTCGGGGTAGGGGGCGAGCAGGTACGACCCCACACGCACGGCCGAGCGGTTGTCCGCGGTCACGTACGCCCGCAGCCGGGTCTCCTCCTCGTCTTCGGCGATCCGGAGCCCCTCGGCCGCCGAGAGGACGCCCACCCCGCGGTCCCGGCCGGCCGGGGCCGCCTCGAACCGCTCGAAGCCGTCCTCGGCGTCCGGGTCGCCGCCACCGTTGTCGCCGCTGGCGTCGGCAGCTACGTCCCCACTGTCCGGGCTGTCGGCGCCACTCCCTTCGTCGCCGTCGAATTCGGTGAAATCCCCGAGGTCGGACATGTCCACAGCATACT
>CAZOWU010000253.1:0-3012 GCA_964583735.1 uncultured Halobacteriales archaeon
CCATCGAACAGCTCCGCCGGGACCCCGACGACCTGGAGGAGGCCGTCCGGCGGACTGCCCGCGAGGCCGGGCTAGACGGCGACCGGGCCGACCGCGCCGTCGAGCAGGCCGTCGACTCCCTGGAGCGGGACTGGCGGCTGCTCCCGCCCGACGAGGTCGACGTCACCTTCGACTTCGGCGAGCCGTTCGATGTCGGCGGTAATCTCTTCACCCCACTCTATACTCCGGGCCATCAGAAGACCCACGCCTCCTTCCTCGCAGACCTCGGCGGAACGGCCCTGTTCTCGGGCGACGCCCTGATCGAACCGTTCCGCGCCGCGGCCATCCACGCCGGTATCGACCGCGGCGCCTACCAGGCCATCGACGCCTTCTACGACGCGATGGACCGCTTCGAAGCTGTCGAGGCCGACCGGGCGTTCCCCGGCCACGGTCCCGCGTTCGACGACATCCAGGGGGCAGTCGACTCGACACGGGAGAGCCTGGACGAGCTCGTCGACGACACCGCCGAGGCACTGCGGGCCGTCGAGCCCGCCAGCCCGGTCGAGGTGAGCTACGAACGAGCCGGTCCGGCCGAACACCCTGCAACCCTCCTCGACACGCTGGGCTCGCTGGGGTACCTCGAGGATGCTGACCGCGCGGAGTGCCGGCTGGCCGACGACGTCCGCCAGTACGAATCGCTCGAGTAGGACCGCACGGACGGCCTGGGCCCGCCCGGTCCGCGGGTCGCTTTGCTCCCCGCTCCACCACGAGGCCGGCTCCCTCGCTCCACGGCTCCCTCCGGTCGCCGTTCCGCATCGAGGCCGGCTCCCTCGCTGCGCTCGCTCACCGGCCTCGCACTCGCTCGCCGGCCTCGCTACTCCCCGTCGCGGAGCTGGTACTTCTTGATCTTGCCGCTCGCGGTCCGGGGAAGTTCGTCGACGAACGCCACCTCGCGGGGGTGTTTGTACTCCGCAATCTCGTCGAGGACGAACTGCTTGACCTCCTCCTGGGTGACGTCCTCGCCGGGTTCGACGCCGCGGGCGGGGACGACAAAGGCCTTTGGCACCTCGTTGCGGCGTTCGTCCGGAATACCGACGACTGCTGACTCGGCGACAGCCTCGTGTTCGTTGACCAGCGCCTCGACCTCGCTCGGGTAGATGTTGTAGCCCGCGCTCACGATGACGTGTTTCTTCCGGTCGACGATCTCGTAGTAGTTGTCCTCGTCCCGCCGGGCGATGTCACCCGTCCGGAAAAAGCCCGACTCGGTGAAGGCCTGCTCGGTCTTCTCGGGCATGTTGTGATAGCCCTTCATCACCTGGGGGCCACGCACCAGGAGTTCCCCCTCCTCGCCGACCGAGACCTCCTCGCCGCGTTCGTCGAC
This sequence comes from uncultured Halobacteriales archaeon, assembly GCA_964583735.1. Taxonomy (GTDB): domain Archaea; phylum Halobacteriota; class Halobacteria; order Halobacteriales; family Haloarculaceae; genus Salinirussus. Next base: position 1,361 of record CAZOWU010000253.1, read on the forward strand.
GACCCGGCACTCGGTGTGCCGGAGCGGCTGGCCGATGGTGCCGTGGCGGAGCCCGTAGGTCGACCCGGTCTGGGCGTGGGTCGCGCCGTTGGTCTCGGTCAGCCCGTAGCCCTCGCTGATATCGACTCCGGTCTCCTCCTCGAAGGCCTGCTGGACGGCGACGGACATCTTCGCGCCGCCCTCGCCGGCGCTGACCAGACTCGTCAGGTCGTAGTCGCCGAAGGTCTCGCTTTCGACCATGTCGACGTACATCGCGGTGACGCCGACGTAGTGGGTGATCTCCTCCTCCTCGACCAGCGACATGGCGGCGTCGGCGTCCCAGTTTGCGGGGCTGCGCATGAACACCGCGCCGCCGCCGATCAGCGGCTGGAAGGCAGTGTGCGTGAAGCCGGTGATGTGATACAGCGGCAGCCAGACCAGGCTGCGGACTTCCTCGGCCTCGAGGTCGCTCGTGCTCGTCGCGAGTGTCGAGCACAGCTGCGCCCGGAAGTTCCGGTGGGTCAGCCGCACACCCTTTGGCTGGCCGGTCGTCCCCGAGGTGTAGGGCAACACCGCCACGTCGTCGTCGTCGGCGTCGACGGTCAGCGGCTCGCCCTCGACGTCCTCGAAGGCGGTATCCTCCTCGCGGACCTCGTCGCCGACCGTGACGACCGCCACGGGTCGGTCGATGTCGGCGAGCACGTCGTCGAGCCGGGGACGCAGCGCTTCGTGCGTGAGCACCGCGTCCGCCCCCGAGTCCTCGAGCTGGTAGGACAGTTCCCGGCCCTTGTACTGGGGGTTGACCGGCGAGACCGGGACCCCGGCCTTGATCGCACCCAGTGAGGCGATGATGTACTGGGGACAGTTGGGCAGGAAAACCAGCATCGCGTCGCCGGAGCCGAGTCCGAGGTCGGCCAGCCCGCCAGCGAAGCGGTCCGCGGCGGCCTTCAGTTCCGCGTGTGTCAGTTCCGACCCGTGACTCTCGATGGCCAGCGCGTCGCCGTGGTGCTCCGCGGTTGCGTCGTGGAGCGTTGCCATGTTCCCGCTAAAGTGCTCCTCTCGAAGGTCGTCGATGTCCATACGGTACCATCAGACAACACCCGAATAAACTTTGCTCTCGGTGTTCCGTTCACGCCCCCCAGGAGCTCTCCCCCCAGTCGACCGGTGGCGGACGCCTCGTGCTCCGGTTGTCTCCCGGGCTACTCACGACAGCAGCCCGCGAACGGCGTCGACCAGCACGGTGACGCGGGCGTGGTGCTCGAAGGCGCCATCGCGGATGCCGTTGGTGACGTAGGCAAAGGCGACCTCCTCCTGGGGGTCCCCCCAGGCGAAGCTGCTGCCCAGGCCGCCGTGGCCGAACTGGCGCTCGTGGCTGACGGTGCCAAAGCGGTCGGTCGCCAGCCCGCCTTTTGCAAAGCCCAGCCCGTACCGACTCGGCCGCTCCAGTGTCCCGTCGACCTCGGCTTCGGCGTGTAGCCGGGTCGCCTCCGCGACCGTCTCCTCCTCGAGGATGCGAGTGCCGTCGAGTTCGCCGCCGTTTGCGATACACGCGTAGAAGCGGGCCATGTCCCGCGCCGTCCCGACCCCGTTCGCGGCGGGGATGATTGCCCGCTGGATCGCCTCGCTGTTGAACAGCGCCGCGGAGTCGGCCGGCTCGGCCTCCAGCCCGTCGG
>CAZOWU010000254.1:0-3003 GCA_964583735.1 uncultured Halobacteriales archaeon
ACGAGCGTGCTCTTTCCGTGGTCGACGTGGCCGATGATGGCCAGGTTCTGGTGCGCTTGGTCTTCACTCATGATATCTCACGCGCAGGGGCGCTCTGTCCGACTTATAGCGCGGTTGTTCATAAAACCATTTCGATACGGGGTACAGTCCGTCCTTCTGCCGTCCGGTGATTTGGGAGCCTATGGCACGCCTCCGGCGGCCCGGTATCGGGCGAAACCGGCGGATCCGACGGCCCCGTGCCAAGTCACTCCGGCAGCCGGCCGACGTCCGCGAGCACCGCCGTCGCCGTCGCCGGGCCGCCGGCCCCTCGCCCGGAGATATCCAGCAGCCCGGCGTGTTCGGTTTCGAGTTCGACGATATTGCGGGTTCCTGTCACGGCCAGCGCGCCGTGTTCGGGGATCAGGCGGGGGCCAACCCGGATCGCTCCGTCCTGGACCTCGCCGATGAGCCGGATCGTGCGGCCGTCCTCGGCGGCGAGTTCGAGCGCGCTGCCCGGCAGGTCCCGGATCCCCTCGACTTCGGCGTCCGCGAGGGTGTACTCCCGGTCGTAGAGGACGTTCGCTAGGATGACACACTTGAGGGCGGCGTCAGTCCCCTCCACGTCGAAGGAAGGGTCGGCCTCCGCTACCCCAAGGTCCTGTGCCTCCGCGAGGACGTGCTCGTAGTCGAGCCCTTCCGCGGCCATCCGCGAGAGCACGAAGTTCGCCGTCCCGTTGAGCACGCCCCGGGCGGCCTCGATGTGCTCGGCGCCGAAGTCGGCGACCGTCGAGAGGACCGGCATCGCGCCCCCGACCGTCGCCTCCAGAGACACCTCGCCGGCGCTCTCCCGTTCCAGCGCCCGGACCTCGCCGTACCGCTCGGCGACGGGGCCCTTGTTTGCGAGCACGGCGTGGCAGTCCCGCTCCAGGGCCGCCTGCACGTGGCCGAAGCCCGGCTCGGCGTCATCCAGCGTCGTCGGTGTCGCCTCCACGAGGACGTCGTAGGGCCCCGACAGCGCGTCCGCGGTGGGGGCCATGCCGACGGTGCCCTCGGCCTCCTTGCGCTCCAGGGCGCCATCCACGTCAATCCCGTCAGAGTCGACGACAGCGCCACTGGAGTCCGCGAGCGCGGTAACAGTGTGGCCGTACTCCCCGGCCAGCTCCGCGACGGAGGAGCCGACCGCCCCAGCCCCCACAATTGCCAGTTTCACGCGCTCTCACCAGCCGTCAGCGGCTCGATGACTCGCAGGTCCTTGTCGTCGGCGACCGCGCGGATCGTTTCCAGGGCCGAGTCCGTGCCGCCGGCGTTGGTCGCCAGCCGGACCCGGGCACTCGAGGTTCCCTCGTCGCCCTCCGGCGCCGACAGCGAGAGGTCGTCGACGTTCGCCCCCGTTGCGCTCTGGATCCGTTCCAGCGTGTTCGACAGGTCCGTGTTGACCAGGTGGCCGACGAGCACGACTGTCAGCTCCTCGGTGTACTGCTCGGCGCCGGCCTGGATGACGTTGATCCCCTCCCCGCGGAGCGCGTCCACGATGGTGTCGAACTGTTCGGGCGTGGCCTCCATGTCGACCTCGACGGGAATGTGCCCGCGGGGCGTGACGTTGCCACGCTCGTGGAAGATCGACAGGAGGTTCCCGCCGTGGTCGGCGATCGGCCCGAGCGCCCGGAGGAGTTCGCCGGGCCGGTCGACCAGCTCCAGCCGGACCGTGTAGGACCGGACCTCGGTCGAATCGCTCATCCGCTGGGTACCTCTCGGCAGTTCATTGCTCCCTCTCGGGTGGCCTCGTATAAGAATCCCGGCGTTCGGGGACGCGAGCGGGCTGTCGGTTATCGGCTCGGGACTCTCATAGTGATTGTTGTCCCGATGTCCCGGCGATTGCCCGCATCGTGGTCGCCAAGCGCCGGGAACAGACGACAACAATCACTATCAGCCGTACACACCGACGAGGTCGCGCTGGCGCTCCAGCACCGCGGGGTCGAGGTCGGCAACCAGGTCGCGTTCGGCGGTATCCAGCGCCGCCCGCACGCCGCCGTCCGGCCGGGCGACGAGCGACCGCCCGGCGTAGGCCATCGTGTGCGCGTCCACGACGTCGCGGCGGCCAGTCCGGCCTGCGCCCACGGCCCACCGGACACCGTCCAGCGCCCGCGCCCGGACGAGCAGCCGCCAGTTGGCGGCGTGGGTCGCGGGCCAGGCCCCCACGACCAGCAGTGTATCGACGTGCTCGTCGACCAGCGCTGCGCTGTCGCGGACGAAGTTCAGGTCGTAGCAGGTCAACACCCCCGCGAAGCCAAGCGGCGTCTCCAGGGTCACCAGCTCGTCGCCGGCCTCGAGGACCGCCCGCTCGCCGGCCCAGCGGTGCCGTTTCCGGTAGACGGCCGTCTCACCGCTGGCACGAACGTACGCGGCGGCGTTGTAGCAGTCGCCAGCGTCCTCGACGAACCCGACCAGCAGGTCCGTCCCGGCGTCGGCGGCAGCCGCCTGGAGCCCCTCCAGCTCCGGGCCGTCCCGGGACACCGCGACCTCGGCGACCCGCTCGTCCGGGACGAAGCCCGTCAGCGCGAGTTCGGGGAAACAGGCTACGTCCACCCGGTCGGGCAGGCCCTCAACCCGCTCGAGAACCGTCTCCAGGTTCGCCTCGACGTCCAGGTCCGCAACTGCCATCTGGCAGGCGGCGACGGTCGGTGACATATGAGTCACCTGCGCCCGGTTCGTCAAAAGCACTGTGGCGAGTAGTTGACGAAGTGGAGCAGGCTACTTTACCCGGGAGAAAGGTCGGGCAGTCTAGCACCTTCGCGAGCGGGCACGTGGTTCCTGCGAGCGACCCCGCGGCTCGTGGGCGCTCTCGCCAACGTTCTTGCCGCGAGTGGTTCGCGACCAGCGGGAGCGAACCCGAGCGGAAAACGGGCGGTAGTCTTAGATGTAGTCGACAATTTCGGGGAGCTCCAGCTTCATCCCCTTGCGCTCGCGGATCTCCATGATCTGTTCGCGCTGGAGGTTGTCGGCCATCACCTGGAAGCCGGCGTT
>CAZOWU010000255.1:0-2946 GCA_964583735.1 uncultured Halobacteriales archaeon
GACCAGCCGCTCCTCGAGGACGACCCGCTCGTAGTCCGACTCCCGGAGGTACGCCTTTGCTTCCTCGGCGGTGACCTGGTCCCCGATCACCCGGACGCCCTTGCCGCCGGTCAGGCCCGCCGGCTTGACCGCCAGGTCACCGTCGTAGCTGTCGATGTACTCGCAGGCCGCTTCCATCTCCCGGAACTCCTCGAAGTCCGGACAGCCCGGGACGTCGTGTTCCTGCATGAACCGCCGCTGAAAGCCCTTGTCCGTCTCGATGCGGGCCTCGTTGGCCTGTGGACCGAAGGCGTACACGCCCGCGGCGTCGAGTTCGTCGGCGACGGCCGCCTCCAGCGCCGCCTCCGGACCGATGACGGCGAGGTCCGCCCCGACCTCCTCGGCGTAGGCGGTGACGGCCGTGGGGTTGGTCGTCTCCAGCGTCTCGAACCCGGCTGCGAGGTCCGCGATGCCGGGGTTGCGGTTGCCGGCACAGGCGTACAGCGTCGCGTCCTCGCTCCCCGATACCGCCCGCGCGATGGCGTGTTCCCGGCCGCCCCCGCCCACGAGCAGCACTGTTTCAGTCATACCTGAGTGGCCGGCAGGCGGCGACTAAAGGGTTCGGCTTCACCCATCCCAGAGGTTAGGTGGCGGGCGCTGCTACGTACCGTATGAGCGCACCGACGAACCGGAACCGGCTCGACGAGGAGGGGAGCCCCTACCTCCAGGCCCACGCCGACAACCCTGTCAACTGGCAGCCCTGGGACGAAGCCGCAAAGGAGGCCGCAAAGGAGCGTGACGTCCCGATCTTCCTGTCGATCGGGTACGCTGCCTGTCACTGGTGTCACGTCATGGCAGAGGAGAGCTTCGAGGACGAGGAGGCCGCCGCCCTGCTGAACGAGAACTTCGTCCCTGTGAAGGTCGACCGGGAAGAACGCCCCGACGTCGACAGCATCTACATGACCATCTGCCGGCGGGTCACTGGCCAGGGCGGCTGGCCACTCTCAGCCTGGCTCACGCCGGAGGGTGACCCGTTCTACGTGGGGACGTACTTCCCGCCAGAGACAAAGCGCGGCCAGCCCGGCTTCAAGCAGCTGCTGCGGGACATTCGCGGCGCCTGGAACGACCCCGAGGAACGCGAGGAGGTCGAGGAGCGCGCCCGGAAGTGGACCCGGGCTATCGAAGGGGAGCTGGAGGAGGTCCCCGACCAGCCAAGCCCGCCCGAAGAGGGGGTCCTCGACCGGGCGGCTGAGGCCGCAATCAACGGCGCCGACCGGACTCACGGCGGCTGGGGCCGGGGCCAGAAGTTCCCCCAGCCCGGCCGGCTCCACATCCTCCGGCGCGCCTACGACCGCACCGGCGAGCCGGAGTACCTCGAGGTTGCGACCGAGACCCTGGATGCGATGGCCAACGGCGGTCTCTACGACCACGTCGGCGGCGGGTTTCACCGCTACACGACCGACCGGGAGTGGGTCGTCCCGCACTTCGAGAAGATGCTCTACGACAACGCCGAACTCCCGCGGGCGTTCCTCGCGGGCTATCAGGTCACCGGCGACGAGCGCTACGCGACCGTCGCCGAGGAGACCTTCGCCTTCCTCGAGGACGAACTCCAGCACCCCGACGGCGGCTTCTACAGCACGCTCGACGCGCGGAGCGCGGTCGGAGACCGCGGCTTCGGCGAGCGGGGCGCGGAGCAATCCACGAGCCAGAAACGGGACGGCGAGCGCGTGGAGGGGGCGTTCTACGTGTGGACGCCCGAGGAGGTCCGCGACGCTGTGGGCGACGCGACGGACGCCGACCTCTTCTGTGACCGCTACGGCGTCACCGAGGCCGGCAACTTCGAGGGCCGAACGGTGCTCACGGTCTCGACGCCGGTCGCGGAGTTGGCCGAGGAGTACGACCGTCCGGGAGACGACGTCCAGGACCGGCTGAACCGCGCCCGCGAGCAGGTCCGGGCGGCCCGCGAGCACCGGCCACGGCCGCCCCGCGACGAGAAGGTGCTCGCCGGGTGGAACGGGCTCGCCATCTCCGCGCTCGCCGAGGGCGGGCTCGTCCTCGACGAAGCCTACGCGGAGACGGCCGCCGAGGCGCTCGCATTCGTCCGCGAGCACTGCTGGGACGCCAGTGAGCGCCACCTCCACCGCCGCTACAAGGACGGAGAGGTACGCGTCGAGGGCTACCTCGAGGACTACGCCTTCCTCGGCATGGGGGCGCTCGACCTGTACCAGGCGACCGGCGACGTCGACCACCTCGCCTTCGCGCTCGAACTGGCGCGGGCTATCGAGGACCGGTTCTGGGACGAGGAGCAGGGGACGCTCTACTTCACGCAGGCCGGGGGCGAGGACCTCATCGCCCGTCCACAGGAGGTCTCCGACCAGTCGACTCCCTCCAGCGCAGGCGTCGCCGCACAGTTACTGCTGGCGCTCGACCACTTCGCCGACGCCGACCTCGGAACTGTCGCGGAGACCGTCGTGAACACGCACGGCGACCGGATCGACGCCAACCCACTCCAGCACGCGAGCCTCTCGCTGGCGGCGGACACGCTTGCCGAGGGGCACCTCGAACTCACGCTCGTTGCTGACGACCCGCCCGCCGAGTGGCACACCAGACTCGCCGAGCAATCTCTCCCCACGCGTCTGCTAGCCTGGCGGCCCGGCAGTGGTGAGAACATACGGGCCTGGCTGGACACGCTGGGGGTGACTGCGGAGCCGCCCATCTGGGCCGACCGGGGTCTGCGGGAGGGCGAGCCCGCCGTCTACGCGTGCCGGTCCCGTGCTTGCTCGCCGCCGAAAGAAACCGTCGAGGACGCACTCGCGTGGGCAGCCGGCGAGACTGGCGCGGACTGACGCCACAGCCGCGCCCGGCCGCTGTCCCCACCTCATAGTGATTGCTGCAAATAGCTCCATCGACGGTGTCGAAAGCCCCCGTCTCGGCGGCTCTCATCACCGAGACGGACCGTCACGGCGG
>CAZOWU010000256.1:0-2937 GCA_964583735.1 uncultured Halobacteriales archaeon
CCTGCCACATGTGCCAGTCGCTGCGACAGATCCCCGTCGCCTCGAGTTCGATCACCACGTCGTCGTCGGCGGCGATCTGCGGGCGGTCCCGCTCCTCGACGACGACTGGTTCCTTGAACTCCTTGAGTACGGCAGCCTTCATACCGCTTAACACATCTGCTGCATCCCTTTTATAATTAGTGTGGCGTGTTGGCGTGTGCTTCCCGGCGCTGGCCAGGCGGGCGTGTGCTGCCGGCGCGGGCGGTCGCCGAAACTATCTTGTCCCGGGCGGCTGTGCCTTCCGGTCAGACCGACCCCTACGAGTATGTCTGACACGGACACACAGGGTGGAACGGACATCGACGACGGGGCACTCGAGCGGTATCTCGAGGAGCAGTTCGGGCCGGCGGAGTCCGTCGAGACGAGAGAGCAGGACGGCGGAAGTTCGAATCGGACGGTGTTCGTCACCTGGGGAGCGCAGGAACTCGTGCTCAGGTGCGCCCCGGAACACGAGCGCGTCCCCTACCTCCTCCACGACGTGCTGGGCGAGTACGAGATGCTGTCCGTACTCACGGAGACGGCAGTCCCGGTCCCGCAGCCGCTCGCGTGCTGTGGAGACACCTCGGTGCTCGGGGTCCCGTTCTACCTGATGGAGCGCGTCCAGGGCGAGATACTGGGCGGGGAGGAGCCCGCGCGCTTTGCCACCCCACAGCGTCGACAGCGGGTCGGCGAACTGCTGATAGACACGCTGGCCTCGCTGCACACCGTCGAGCACGAGTCACTCGAGGTCCGGGAGGTGCCCGAGGGAACGACAGCGGAGGCGGTCGAGGCCCACGTCCGGAACCTCGAGGGCGCCCTCGAGGCGACGGGGCGGAGTCTGGGCCGGGCGCTCGAGGTCGGCGAGTGGCTCCGCGAGCACGTCCCCGAGCCGCCCGAACGAACCCTCGTCCACGGCGACTACAAACCCGACAACACGATGATGGCACCGGCGGACACACCGCGGATCGCCGCGATTCTCGACTGGGAGATGGCTGGCGTCGGGAACCCGCGGGCCGACCTGGGCTGGTTGCTGAACTACTGGTCGGAGCCGGGCGACCCGGACCCGATCACCCCCAAATTCGAGGAGCGATACGGGGACCACGAGCTCTACGGGACTGTCGCGGAGTACACCCGCGAGGACTCCTCGTTCATGACGCACCCGGCCTATCCGTCACGGACGGACCTCGTCGACCGGTACGAGCGACGGACCGGCATCGAGTACCGACACGACCGGTTCTACCGCGCGCTGGGGCTGTTCAAGCTCATGACCATCTGTGAACGGTTCTACGAGGCCTACCTCGAAACCCCCGAGACGGCGAAGGACACATACCCGATGATGGAGCTGATCCCGCCGGTACTCGCCGAGCGGGCAGCGCTGGTCGTCGACGGGGAGACCCGGCTGTGACCCGCTCCGTCCGGCTGTGACCCGCTCCGTCCGGCTGTGTCGCCCACACTAGCTATCCACCCGGTCACGGTCCACTCAACGACGACGTGGACTGATACGGTCGTGCGTAATTCTTTGCAAACCCACGAAGCAGAAGACGGGTTCCGTGGTCCGAAACGTCGATTCTCCCCGAGACTGCTGAAATTGCGTACGCACGACCGTATGAGTGGGCGTTCGAAGGCGTGTCACACCCGTTCCTGCCGACCGAATCGTGAACGAATCGTGACCGGGTGGATATAACTTCCAGCCGGCAGGAGCCGACGGTATGCGCGCCGCCGAGCCAGCCGACGAGCTTCGACACGCAGCGGGGGACCGGCGTCTCTGGAACGAGAGCTACTACTTCCACTTCACCGGCGAGGACCTTGTCGGCTACACTAGACTGGGATTGCAACCCTACGAGCGACGCGCCAACCTCTGGGTGTATCTCGCCCGTAGCGAGGACGGAGAGACCGTCTGGTATCGCGACGAGAACATCCCACTGGAGAACTGCAGCGGCCTCAACGCCGACGCCGGGGGCTTCGAACTCTCTCACCGGGTCCTCGACCCAAACGGGGAGTGGGCGCTGGAGGGCGAGGGGGAGTGTGGCGTGGCCGGGGACGTCGCGTCGGTGTTCGCCGACGACCCCGACCGGTCGGTGCCAGTCGCGTTCGACCTCCGGTTTCGCGCCCCGGACCACGTCGCCTACCAGGAGGACCGCGGCTACGACGCCCACTCCCACGACAAGGAACACTACAGCCAGCCCGGCAGGATGGTCGGCAGTGTCAGTATCGGCGACCGGTCCCACGACGTCGACGCCCACGGGTTCCGTGACCACTCCTGGGGCGGCCTGCGCAACTGGACACCGGTCGCCGGCGGCTACTACTGGTTCGGGGTCGGGTTCGAGACCGGCGACACGTTCAAAGTCGCGGCCGGGGTCCGGCCGGACGGGACGATAACCGACAGCCTCCACGGCTACCACGCCGACGGCGAGGCGGTCCGGCTCCCGGAGGACATCACGGTCGAGTACAGCGACGACCACGACCCCGACGGGCGGCTCCACGCGTGGCTCGACGGCGACGTTTCCGAGGAGGTCGCCGTCGAGTTCGACCTGGAGGACGGGACCGAGCGGTTCACGCTGCACCCGACGGGGTACATGCCGATGGGCTACGAGGACAGGAACTGGCAGGCGACGGACCTGGACTCGCCGTGGCTGACAGCGGTGATCAACCGGCTCCCGGTCACTTGCCGGTGGGAAGGCCACGAGGGGAACGGGTGGTACGAGACGATGCACCCCCGGGTCCGGGTCGACCTGGAGGACTGACGGGCGGTGACGCCGTCACGGCGACTCCGAGGGCGGGGCGGCCTGGTACGCGGTGTTGGCGCTCACTCCACTCCCTGGGTCCCGTAGCCGGTCATCCCGTCGGCCTCGAGCTTGTAGAGCCCGAACTCCACCTCCTCGAGAGGCGTCTCGAAGGCGTTCATCGGGACCCACGCGT
>CAZOWU010000257.1:0-2924 GCA_964583735.1 uncultured Halobacteriales archaeon
CGTGGTACTCGAGTGCGAACGCCTCGGGGTCGACCCCCTGTTCGGCGGCATTGACCGCGACGGGCGTCCCGTGCATGTCCGAGCCACAGACGAAGGCGGTCTGCTGGCCCAGGCGCTGGAGCGCCCTGCTGAAGGCGTCGCCGACGACGTAGGTGCGGAGGTGGCCCACGTGCAGGTCGCCGTTGGCGTAGGGCAACCCGCAGGTCACCACCGCCGGCTGGTCGGTCGGGAGCGGCTCGTAACTCATGTTCCCGCGTCCGACCGGCAGGGCCAAAAACGGGCCGGTTCGCCGCTGCTCGACCAGTGTCTCCCCCTCCCAGGGGCCGTCCAGACGCTGACCCGGCTGTGTGCCGGGCGCGTGGACCCCGTGTCGACGGGGACGAGGTCGAGCGCGGCCGCCTGCCAGGCGGCAGCCACGACCACGACCACCGCCGGGCGAAAGAGGCTGTGGACGTCGCTGTGGACCACCGCGTCCAGCCCGACCAGGACGAACAGCGAGGGGACGTCGTCGAACAGGAAGCGGGCGTCACAGAGCCCACTCGACCCCAGCCCACCCCTCTCTCCGCTCACCCCTCTCTCCGCACACCCCTCTCTCCGTCTTTCCGTTCTGATCCTCGGTTTCTCCGCCGCAGCCGTCCGGTGTGCAGTGTGAGACGGAACGCCCGTTCCATCCAACAGACACGCCCCGTGGCACGTTCGGTGAGATCGCTGGCGTGTAACAAGCGGTGGAATTAAACCCGGCGACGCCGCGACCCATAGAACAACGGGAGACCACTCCCGCCCGGTCAGACCGTCACCCGGACCCCGCCGCTGGACTGCTCGGTATTCGAGCCACGGGGTGCGGGTGATGGGCTGGCCGGGGGCACTGGGTGACGGAGATGAAAGTATTCACCTCGAAGCGAAACCGGCGGATAGCGTCCCTCGCAGCGGCGGGGCTGGTCGTCGGGCTGGTCGGCGCGTACCTGCTGGTCCGGGCTTACGCCCCCTTCCTGTTCGACGCGGCGGCGATGCGGGAGTGGGTCGGCCAGTTCGGGGCGTTCGCGCCGCTCGTCTTTATTATCGCCCAGGTCGCCCAGGTCATCATCGCCCCCATCCCCGGCCAGGTGACGGCCCTCGTCGGGGGCTACCTGTTCGGTCCCACCGCGGGGACCGCCTACAGCATGGTCGGCGTCACGGTCGGCAGCGCCATCGCCTTCCTCATCGCCCAGCAGTACGGCCGCCCGGTCGTCGAACGGATGATCGACGGGGCCCTGCTCGACCGCTTCGACGGGTTCGTCGAGACGCTCGGCGTCCCCGGCCTGTTCCTGTTCGTCGTCATCCCCGGGCTGCCCGACGACGTGATCTGCTTTCTGGCCGGGCTTGCCCACTTCCGGCTGTTCGTGTTCGTGAGTGTGATGCTCGTCGGCCGGCTGCCCGCGTACATCGTGACGAACTTCGCCGGCGACGGGCTGGCGACCGGCAACGTCATCGAGGCCGTCGTCCTCGTTGCCGCCCTCGTCGTCTTCTCGCTGTACGCCTACCGCAAGCGCGACGAGATCAAACAGTACACCCGCGGGATGTGAGGGCGCTAGTTCGACCCCCGGGCAAAAGACAGGCGGGTGCCGACTCCACTCTACATCGGTGACGACGGTCACCGGCCGGCCCCGAGCGCGTCGGGTCGCCCCTTTCGGGTCCCGTCGGTCGGGGGCGTTCGACTACTGTCGGTCCCCGACAACCGGCTCACGAACAGTTTGTGCTGGGAGCGTGCGAGACAGGCTCGAGAACCCCCGGACTCTCACTCGGTGTCGCCGCTGGTGCCGTCGGACGTTTCTGATTCGGCTTCAGTCTCGGAGTCCGAGGAACTGGTATCCTCCGTTTCGCTCTCGCTCTCTCCGGAATCCGACGTGTCGGTTTCGTCACTCGAGTCGCTGGTGTTCCCGTCAGTCTCGGTGATGTTCCCGTCAGTCTCGGTGATGTTCCCGTCAGTCTCGGTGATGTTCCCGTCAGTCTCGGTGGCGTTCTCCGTCACCGTCTCGTTGACTTCTGTGGTGTTTGTCTCGGTGTCGGTGACGTTCTCGTCGACTGCGGTGGTGTTCTCGGTCACCTCGGTTGTGTTCTCACCCGTCGCGGTCGCGTTGGTCGTGTTCCCGCTCACCTGCGTGCTATTCTCGGTCTGGGTTGCCGTCTCGTTTGTCTCTGTGGTGTTCGTCTCGGTGCTAGTCGTGTTCGTCTTGCTGGATTCGCTGGTGTTCGTGTCGCTCGCGTCGACCGTGCCGGTGTTCCCTGCAGCGGTGAGCGTCCCAGCGTTCCCCGCGGATTCGGGGATGTCCGGCGAGAGCTGTGCCGTCACCGTCTCCGAGTCGGAAAGGACCGCGGCGGTCATTCCGCCAGACGCCACGCCCATCATGACGAACGCGGCGAGCGCGACCGCGAGTAGCTTCCGTTCAGTCATTGTTTTTCACCTCCGATTTGCCGGCCCCGTTCGCCAGTTGCCCGCCAGCGGCCGGTTCTCCCTCCGCTCCGTCCATGTCGGGCCCGGTTCGCTCCGGGTCCACCTCGCTTGATTCCCCCGGCGAGAGCAGTTCGTCGACGTCGAGCCCCGGTCCCCCCTGGGTGACGTCCGCGTCCGTCTCTGCCGCCGTCGTCGCCATCTCCGGCGCTGTCTCTCCCCGCTGCTCGTCCTCCGCTGCTGGTTCGGCCGTGTCGGCTTCACCACCCACGACGTACAGCCCGCCGAGCAACAGCAGCGCCGCTGCGGTACTCGCTGTGACGGCGAAGGCCCACACCTCGAAGAACGTGGCGTAGGTGACCCAGAGGCTGTACGCGAAGAAGCTGACGAGCACCACCAGTCCCAGCCGGAGTTCGCCCGCGCTGAAGACCAGCCCTTCCGTCTCCTCGCCGTCTGCCGTCTCCTCGCCGTCTGCTGTCTCCTCGCCGTCTGCCGT
>CAZOWU010000258.1:0-2885 GCA_964583735.1 uncultured Halobacteriales archaeon
GGTCCATGGCCCTGACCGTCGTCCCGAGCGCAGTATCGGGACGCATCGTCACGCCGAGCCGGAAATCCAGGTCAGCGGTCGTCGTCTCGACGTCGTACTGCTGGAGGACGTGCGCGAGCGTGAACTGCGCCTCCGTCAGGGCGATCTGTCGGCCGATACAGACCCGCGGGCCACTCCCGAACGGGAAGTAGGAATCCTGTCCCCGAGATGCCGACTCGCCCCACCGTTCGGGTCGGAAGGTCCCAGGGTCGTCCCAGGCGTGCCGGTCGCGGTGGTGGGCGTACGGCGACAGCAGCAGCAGTTCCTCCTCGTCGAGGGCGGCCCCGGCCAGGCGGAGCGGCCTGCGGGCCTCTCGCGGGATGTTCCAGGCAGGTGGCGTCAGCCGGAGCGTCTCCCGGACGACCCGTTCGGTGTAGGTGAGTTCGTTCAGGTCGTCCCACCCGGGTCGGTCACCGTCGAGGACGGTGGTCGCCTCCTCGTGGACCCGCTCCCGGGCCTCCGGGGTTCGGGAGAGCCAGTAGAACGCGTAGGTCAGGGTGAGGGCAGTCGTCTCCTGGCCCGCGGTCATAAAGAGGACGGCCTCGTCGATGAGTTCGTCGTCGGCAAGCGTGATTTCGGGGTCCTGCTTGGCCTCGACCAACGCCGTCAGCATATTTTGGGGCGGGTCGGCTCGCTCGCGGTGTCGCTCGACGAACTCGCCGGCGACCGTATCCAGCAGGTCGTTTGCCCCCTCGAGGTCGTCGCTGGGGCCGGACTGCAGGGCGTCGGGGACCAGAAAGTCCAGCAGACCGAACTCGGTCTCCCGGCCGAGGACCTCGAGTGCCTCCCGAACGCGGCGCCCGCGCTCCCGCGTCGTGTCCTGGCCGAACAGCGACTGGGTGATCACCCGCATCGTGATGACCGACATCTCCTCGTACAGGTCGACCGGCCCGTCGGCCGGCCAGTCGGCGAGCACGTCGTCGACGGTTCGCCCCGCGATGTCGGCGTAGTCAGCCAGCTGCGCACCCACGAACGTCGGCTCGAGGACCGACCGCTGTGCCTCCCAGAGCTGGCCGTCACTGGAGAGCAGTCCCTCGCGGCGCTGGGACTGCTCGGAGCCATTCGGCCGGCGGAACCGGTCACGGTCGGCCAGGATATCGTGCACCAGCTCGGCGTCGGTGACGACCGTCACGGGTCGGTTCCCCGGCGGGTCGAGCCTGACCAGCGGATACTGCCCCCCGTAGGCGTTCTGGACACCAGCGAGATACCGGAGCGGGTCACGCGCCAGGCGGTGGACACTGCCGACGACTGGGAGGCCCGGGGGCGTGTGTGCGTCTGCTGTCATTGCGGTACTACACGTCGAAGGCGCTCGGTGTACAAAAGTCCCTCCCCACCCCTCGCCTCCACAGAGACGACGCTTCTCCACGCTACATCGCGGTCTGTTGTCTCACGACAACCACGAATCTCGCCCGAAGATTGTCGCTCCGGCAACGGAGGCATGTACCGCACGACGAGACACGTGTGGCAGCCGACGATACCGCGAAAGCGGCGGTCGAGCTACCGGTCCCGGCTCCCGCTCCAGGTCTGTTCCAGTCCACCGCGACCGACGAACTCCCTCGGCTGCTGCGAGACGACCCTGAGGCGAAGGTCGTGTACACGCGAGACACGTTCTGACTGACCGTTTTCGAGCACAATCCGCCTCGGTGGACAGACGGGAGCGACTGACCCTCGCGGACGGGTGATTCAAGCGGGCTCCACGGGCTCTCACAGACCCGCGGCGTGACCGGAGCCGGAGCACAGCTTTATTGAACTGTCCTCCGAACTCGAACCGAATGTACGACCGGCTCTTGCTCTCGACTGACGGTACAGTCGCGTCCGAGGAGGCGCAATCGCACGCAGTCGCGCTCGCAGAAACCCACCACGCTACCCTCCACGCGCTCTACGTCGTCGACGAGGACGTCGTGACTGCATACAGCGGTGACGAGTTCGTCAACGAGGCCGAGGGGCCGGAACACGGCCTCGAGGAACACGGGGAGCAGACCCTCTCGCGTGTCGAGGACGACGCGGCTGCCGCCGGCGTCGAGTTCGTCGGTGCCACGGAGATCGGCCAGCCCGCCGAGACGGTTGTCGACTACGCCGACGACAACGACGTGGACCTGGTCGTCCTCGGCACGAAGCGACGAACCGACCAGTACCGCTCCCTGCTCGGCAGTGTGACCGACCGCGTCCTCCGGCTGACTGCGCGGCCGGTGACGGTCGTCAAGACCGAAGTCGAGGACTGACGGGCCGGCAACGTCGCCAGTCTCGGGTGTGATTGCCACACCACGCACCTGTGTCGCCTGCGTGATAGCGCCTCGCGCTCGGTTCGTTCCCTGCTGGCCACATTTTCATATCAGTGCGGTACAAAGTCCGGACGGGATGTCGTCGAACACCTACACGGTCGACCACGAGCTGAGCGACGACGACGAGAACGTCCACCACGTCTGGGACAACAGCCTCGACCCCCTCCTCACCGTGGAGCCTGGTGAGGTCGTCCGCTTCGAGTGTCGCGACGCGCTCGACGGACAGGTCGGTCCCGACTCGACGGCCGAGGACCTGGCGAACGCGAGTTTCGACCCGGTGCACCCGCTGACCGGGCCGGTGGCGGTCGAGGGCGCCGGCCCCGGCGACGTGCTCGCGGTCGAGTTGCTCGACTTCGAGCACAAGGGTTGGGGCTTTACCGGGTTCATGCCCGGCGAGATGGGGCTGGGGCTGCTCCCGGAGGAGTTCCCCGACGCCGGCCTCCACGTCTGGGAGCTGGACGACGAGGTGGCTCACTTCGTGAACGGGGTCGAGGTGCCCCTGGACATGTTCCCGGGCATCGCCGGCGTCGCGCCGGCAGCGGACGGCGAGCACGACACCCTCCC
>CAZOWU010000259.1:0-2885 GCA_964583735.1 uncultured Halobacteriales archaeon
ACTACACTACACTACGCTACACTACACTTCGACGGTCAGCCCGGCCTGGTCGAGTGCGTCCGCGGCGGCGGCGTCGTCGTGGACGACCGCCGCGACGGCCTCGGTGATCTGTTCCGGTTCGTCGTGCTGGAAGATAGACCGTCCCATCGAGACGCCCGCGGCGCCGGCGTCCATTGCCCCGCGGACCATCGACAGCGTCTCCTCGTCGGTCCCTTTCGACCCGCCGGCGATCAGCACCGGCAGCCGGGTCGACTCGACGACGTGCTCGAAGGTCTCGGGCGTGCCACTGTAGCCCGTCTTGATGACGTCCGCACCGAGTTCCTCGCCCAGGCGGACGGCGTGACCCAGGTCCTCGGCGTAGGCTTCCGGGTCGTCGGTGCGGACGTCGTGGCCCCGGGCGTAGGTCATCGCGAGCACCGGCATCCCGTACTCGGCGGCGTCGCTTGTCAGCTCCGCGAGCCCCTCGGTCTGGCCGGGTTCGTACTCGCTGCCGACGTTGATGTGAAAGGAGACGGCGTCGGCGCCGGCCCGGATGGCGTCCTCGACGGTCCCCGAGGGACGTTTGTCCTTCTCGTCCGGGCCGATGCTGGTAGAGGCGTTGAGGTGGGTGATGTAGCCCGCGTCGTTCTTGTTCGGGTGGACCCGCGGTGCGACCCCCCGCTGGGTGAGAACGGCGTCGGCGCCGCCGCGCGTGACCGCGTCGACGGTGGATTCGATGTCTTTGAGACCTTTGACGGCCCCGAGTGTAATTCCGTGGTCCATCGGGACAACGAGGTAGCGCCCGCCTGTCCCGATGCGTGCGAGCCGTGCGGATTTCCCTGCGGTCATAGTGTGCGGGACTGTGTCAAGTACGGACATAAGGGTTGCGAGAGGGGCGACAGCTACCGCGTACCGGGAGGGTGACCGACTGGGCGAAACGGTGCCTACCGGACGGCGATGGTGCCGTCCTCGGAGACCCGGATCTCGTGGCCGCCGTAGTCGAACCGGACCTCGGAGACGCCCCGGTCACTCCCGGGGTTGAGTGCATCACAGACCGTCTCGACATCGACGTACTCGTAGAGAACCGCCTCTCCGGCGACCGAGTCTACCTCCTCGAGCGCCGCACAGAGCGACGTCTCCAGGGCTGTCGTGTCCGTCCAGTCGTGTCTCGCGACCAGCTGCCAGCCGCCAGGGACCGGGGTGCTCGCATCGGGGTTGACCGCCATTACGCTGGAATTCTAGCGGAGACAGAAAAACGGTTCGGCCGAGGTATCAGTACTGATACTCACTCGGCCCGTGGCGTCCCGGCTCCGCGCATCGCCCCCTGCTTCAGTTCGCGTGCTTTCGCCTCCAGACGCGCCGCGACGTCGGCGGTCGGGTCGCCAGCCTCGTGGCCCCGAGCCACGATGTCCACGAGCGCGGACCCGACGATGATCCCGTCGGCACCTGCGGCGACGATCCGCTCGGCGTGGTCGCCGGTCTTGATGCCGAAGCCGACCGCCTTTGGCACCTCCCAGTCCGCGAGCCGGGCCAGCGACCGCTCGGTGTAGTCGCTCACCTCGTCGCGGGCACCCGTCGTGCCCAGCCGGGACTGGACGTAGACGTACCCCGAGACGTGCTCGCGCATGCGCTCGAGGCGCTCGCCCTCGGTGGTCGGCGCGACGATGAAGACCAGGTCGAGTCCGAACTCGTCACAGGCCGCCCGGAGCGGGTCCGCCTCCTCGGCTGGCAGGTCCACCACGACGAACCCCTCGATGCCCGCTTTGGCGGCGCGCTCGACGAACGGGCGAGGGCCCTTGCTCGCGGCTTCACCGTCTTCTCGCGGGCTCTGGCCGCTCGACCGGTCCGCGGAACTCCGTTCCGCGCTCCGCGCCTCGCTTGCCCCGTACTGGTAGACCAGATTGTAGTAGGTCATGCAGACGAGCGGTACGTCCACCTCGAGCGCCTCGACGAACTCGAAGTAGCGGTCGGGGGTCATCCCGGCCTCCAGCGCCCGAACGACCGCCTCCTGGATGGTCGAGCCTTCCGCGATCGGCTCGGAAAACGGGAGGCCGAGTTCGATGACGTCCGCACCGCCACGCTCCATCGCCTCGACGTACTCGCGTGAGGCCTCGTAGCTGGGGTCACCCGCCGCGAGGTAGGGGATGAAGGCCGGCCCCTCGGTGAAGGCAGCCGCGAGGCTCACAGCCGACCACCGCCGACCTCGCGGAAGATACTCATGTCGGGTGCGACGTCCAGGTCGCGCTCCATGGTCTCCTCGATGACCGTCTCCAGGTCCTTGTCGCCGCGCCCGGAGACGTTGACCACGACCGTCTCGCCGAGGTCGTCGTGGTTCTCCTCGAGGTAGCCAAACGCGTGAGCCGTCTCCAGTGCAGGGATGACCCCCTCGTCCTGGGAGAGACGGTGGAAGGCCTCGAGTGCCGCGTCGTCGTCGACGTTGACCGGCTGGACCCGGCCCTCGTCGACGAGGTGTGCGAGTTCGGGGCCGACGCCGGCGTAGTCCAGGCCCGCCGAGACCGAGTGTGACTCCATGACCTGGCCGTCCGAGTCCTGGAGCACTTTCGTCCGCGCGCCGTGAAGCACCGCCTCCTCGCCAGTCGACAGCGACGCCGAGTTGGGTGCGACGCCTTCCGCCTCGTCGACGGCCAGCGAGGAGCCCCCGGCCTCGACAGCGTACAGCGAGACCGCCTCGTCGTCGACGAAGTGATAGAAGGTGCCCATCGTGTTCGACCCGCCGCCAGCGCAGGCGAGGATGGCGTCGGGCAGGTTGCCGGTCCGCTCGCGGGTCTGCTCGCGGGCCTCCTCGGAGATCACTGCCTGGAAGGTTCGGACCATCTCCGGGAAGGGATGGGGGCCGACGACGCTCCCGATGACGTAGTGGGTGTCCTCGACGGTCGTCGCCCAGT
>CAZOWU010000260.1:0-2880 GCA_964583735.1 uncultured Halobacteriales archaeon
CCGGGCTATGAGCTTGGGAAGCTCATGTCCTACCACTAGACCACCGGCGCTCGCTCGCGTCACTCGTTCGCACCGAGGTTCGCAAATCCGAGGGATTCGCTCACCACCGGCGCTCGCTTTTTGTTTCCCGGGTGGCGCACTTGAGTGTAGCGCTTTGGGAAATTCGACGCACGTCCACCCTCTCCCGCCTGTCAAGGGGTATTAGTCCGTCCAGCCCCTCACTATGGGCATGTCCAGCGCGACAACGACAGAGCAGTCCTTGGACCTCTCCCTTTCCGGGTCCGAACTGGAAAGCCACCGCGAGCACATCACCGACTTCATCGCCAGGAAGGCCGATGACGCCGGCGTCGACACAAGCGTCATCGCCCTCTCGGGGGGGATCGACAGCACGCTCACCGCACATCTTGCCGTCGAGGCGCTCGGGAAAGACTCGGTGTACGGGCTCGTCCTCCCCACCGAGGTCAACCGCCAGAGCAACATGACTGACGCCGAACGGGTCGCGGACGAACTGCTCGACATCGAGTACGACGTCGTAGAGATCGGGCCGGTTGTCGACGCCATCGTCGAGGCCATCCCCGGTACCGACGCGGCCGAAGCCCCCGTAGACGAGCCAGAGCAGGTCGCCGTCGGGAACACTCGCGCCCGCGTACGGTCGGTGTTCAACTACTTCGTCGCCAACCGCGACAACGGGCTGGTCCTCGGGACGGGCAACAAGTCGGAGGCGCTGGTGGGTTATTTCACGAAGTACGGTGACGGCGCCGTGGACTGTCTACCCATCGCGAACCTCTACAAGCAACAGGTCCGCCAGCTGGCCCGCCACATCGGCGTGCCCGAGGACCTGGCGAGCAAGACTGCCAGCGCCGAACTGTGGGCCGACCAGACCGACGAGGAGGAACTCGGGATCGACTACGATACCCTCGACGGCATCCTCGCGCTGCACGTCGACGGCCCGCTCTCGGTCTCGGCGACGGCCAGACACCTGCGTATCGACGAGGACGTCGTCAAGCGCGTTCGCGAGATGTACGAGCAAAGCGCCCACAAGCGGGCCTTTCCCCCAGGTCCGGAGCCGTTGTCCTGAGCCGAAGCGTTGCCGATTCGGGTTCAGAATCAGGGCTCAGGATCCGGGGTCCAAGATCCGGGGTCCAAGAGTTAGGGCCTGCGGCCTGTAGCCGAGAGTCTGTAACGTACCGTGACGTCAGGAGTAAAGAGTCAGGAGTCAGGAGTCAGGAGTCAGGAATCCGGAATCAGGAGCCATCCGTCCGCACGACGACCCGGACGTGGTCACCCTGCTCGGCGGTACTCGCCGAAGACGCTCCCTGGATGACGTACTCGTTCGGGTCGACAGCGTCGCCGTTTACCTCGACGACGATTTCGGTGCCGGGGTCACTCGCGCGGTAGGTCGTCCCGTCGACTGTGACGCTGTCCTCGCTGACCTGGATCCCGTGGACGCTCAGGGCGTACTTGACGGTCACGCCGGTGGCGTGTTTGTGCCAGATTGCGGTTCCGCTTTCGAAGTGAAACCGGCTGTTGCCGGTCTCCGTGACCTGGTACCGGTCGCGGCTGAAGTCGACCGTCTCCCCGTCGATGGTGACGTTGATTGTCCCGTGTTCGTGGGCGGTCCCGGCCTGGCCGATGTCGGGGGCGCCCGCCCCGCCATCACCCATGAAGAGGGTCACGTAGACGACGAGCAACACGGCTACGCCGAGGACGACTCCGAGCACCAGCGGGCCCGTCGGGAGGCCGCCGCTCTCGCGGTCGGCCTCGTACCCCTCGACGCGCCGGCGGTCGATGGCCCGCAACTCACCCTCGTGTTCGTCCGCGAGGTGAGCCAGGTAGGCCTCCTCGTCGTCGAACGACTGCCCGCAGTACGAACACTCCTCCATTCACCGCCAGTCCGTGGGCGGGTCACTCATCCGTTTCGATTCCGGTCGAGGACCACCCCTGGGCGGCTGGAGGTGTCCGGAAGCGACCCGGGAGTTGTCCGGGGGTGGCTCGGGAACGGCCCAGGAGTGGTCCGGGGGTGGCCTGTGCTGGATCTCTTGTCAATATCTGGCATGGGGTTTCCAAAGGTCTTTGCCCCTGCCCGTACTACGTAATATCGATGCAGGAAGCCGCGGCAGTGCGTCGGGCAGCGGTGGGGGCTGTCGAGGATATCGACCCGGCCAGACTCCGCGAGCGTCTCGAGGAGCAGCTCTCCGGCGGGTCGGTGGTCCCCGGTGCGCTCACCCTCCGGAGCGTCGCGGCGGTGACTGACCGGACAGTCGACCCCGACGAGCCGTCGCTGGACCCTGTCACCCGGCGCGGGGCTGGCGTCCAGCTCATCTACGAGGGGCTCGCACTCACCCGCCAGCTCGCTCACGAGGAGCCCTGGGAGGGTGGCGACCGCGACGAGGGGGACCTCGCTATTCTCGCGGCCGATGTCCTCGTCGCCCGTGGATTCTACCTCCTTGCCCGTACCGAGGCGGCCGACGCCGCCGTCGAGACGGTCCGGGCCTTCGGCCGGGACCAGACCGTCCGCCGAGAGAACGACGACACCGGCCTCGACCGGAATCTCGAGGCCGACGTGCTCGAACTCGCCGTCGTCGCGGGGACGACGGCCGCGGGCAGCCACGCCACCCCTCGGCTCCGGGAATTCGCGGCCGGACTCGCCGACGAGGCGGGGTTCCCGCCTGCCGACCAGTTCTTCGCCGAGCGGGTCGGCGACTCGCTTCGCACCCTCGCCAGCGAGGGGCCCGCTAGCGAGGGTGTTCCCACCTCGGTCGACGACTGAATCCGACCGGACCGGTGCGAACCGAAACCCCTAAAGACGATTCGTGGCAATCTCCGAGTGCGCCTGGGTAGCTTAGCGGTAAAGCGCGTCCTTGGTAAGGACGAGAGCCC
>CAZOWU010000261.1:0-2875 GCA_964583735.1 uncultured Halobacteriales archaeon
GTGCCGTCCGGGAGTTGGCTCGCGTCGCGGGCGAGCGCGTGGCCGTCATCGAGCCGGACAACAGCGCCGTGACCATCGACTCCACGGTCGGGGCGGAGAGACCGTTGGCCCGCAGAGCGCGGGAGCTGTACCTGGCCGGTGTCGGGACCGAGGCGAGCTTCGGCGCGGCTCGCGGGCTGTTCGAGCGCGTCGGGCTGTCCGAAATCGCGGTCCGGCAGTACGACCACGAGCGAACGGTCAGCCCACCGTACACCGAGCGAGACGTCGAGGGCGCGCGACGGAAAGCCAGCGGCGAGGGATTGAGCAGTGATCGTCCGGAGGTACTGGCCGGCGGCGCGACCCCCGAGGAGTTCGACGACCTCAGGGAACAGTGGCGGGCGATGGGCCGGGAGGTTGTCGAACAGATGCAGGCCGGAGAGTATCGCCAGCGCGAGGCCGTCCCTTTCTTCGTGACTGTCGGGCGAGTAGAAGCGAGCAGGTGACCTGGCGGGGCCGACGACGGACCCCACAGCGCGGAGCGGTCGGTCACGCTCTCGCGGGCCGCTCCGTGGTGGCTCGTCAGGACATGCCGGGGAGTGGTCCTGCCTTCGGGTTTCAAACTACGTCGCCACGGACCGAGACACCATCCTGCTGCTCCCGATACCGCTCGACAGCGTCGGCGGCCTCCCGGGCCTCCTCGGCCTCGAGCCCGAGCATTTCGAGGGCATCGGGAAGCGTCGGGAAGACGAACTCGCCGGCCCGGAGTTTCTCGAAGGCTTCCGTAGAGCGTCGCCCGTCGACCCATAGGCAGGCGCCCCGTGGGTCGAGGACCTCGCCGTAGTGTTCGCGGGCCATCGCACCCTCCAGGCGCTGGCGGACGTTGTCCTCGAAGCTGGCGTTACACACCTCCAGGTGGACTGGCTCGTCGTCGGCCAGGAGGTGTGCGGCGAGACACTTCTCCGGGGCGGCGTGCCCGCTGGCGTTCGCCCGGAGGTATTCGGGGTGGGCGTCGGCCCACTCGGCTCGGACGGTCTTGCCGACACCCTCGATACCGTGCGAGTTCACAAAGTCGGTCTCGCGGTCCTCGTCGCCGTGAAAGACGATGTCCTTTGTGAGGTAGATGTCGAGCCGTTCGACCGGGTCGAGCCCGAGCGCAACGTCGCCGTAGACCCACACCTCGCGGACGGGAACGGGCATGGTCTCGGCTTCGATCGTGGCGACGACCTCTTCGACGCGGGCGACGGCCTCGCTGCGGGGCCAGTCGGTCATCGTCCGAGGTAACCGGCGGGCGGACAAACCGATTGCGTTTTCAGGAGTCGGTGCGGGAGCGAAACGGTCAACTCGGCGAGTCGCCAACAGTCCGGCAATGGATTGCGACAGGTGCGGCGCCGACGCCGTGTTGCACGCCGCCTACTCGGGGCTTCACCTCTGCGAGGAGCACCTCTGCCAGTCCGTCGAGAAACGGGTCCGCAGACGGGTCCGCGAGGACAACCTCCTGCCCGACGACGCCACAGCCGAGGAGCCGGAGACGTGGGTCGTCGGCCTCTCGGGCGGGAAGGACAGTGTCGTGCTCACACAGATCCTCGCGGAGACGTTCGGCCGGGACCCCCGCGTCGAGCTGGTTGCGCTCTCGGTCCACGAGGGGATCGACGGCTACCGCGACCGCTCGCTTGCGGCCTGTCGCGAGCTGACCGCCGACCTCGGCATCGATCACGAGGTCGTCTCCTACGACGAGGAGTTCGACATCCGGATGGACGAGGTGGTCGAAGAGGACCCACACGACATGGCCGCCTGCGCGTACTGCGGGGTGTTCCGCCGGGACGTGCTGAGCCGGTACGCGGCCGAGTTCGACGCTAACAAACTTCTGACTGGTCACAATCTCGATGATGAGGCCGAGACAGCGCTGATGAATTTTCTGGAGGGAAATACCAAAAAAATGTCACAGCAGTTCGACGCCAGTCTCGGCCCTTTCGAGGGGGCTGAGGCCAAGCGTACGCGCGCGGAGGGTGGCCGGTTTGTCCCGCGAGCGAAGCCGCTGCGGGACGTCCCCGAACGGGAGGTCGCGCTGTACGCCCGGTTCCGTGACCTGCCGGCCCACATCACCGAGTGCCCCCACGCCGAAGAGGCCTACCGCGGGGAGATCCAGCAGTTGCTCTACGACCTGGAGGAGAAACATCCCGGGACGCGCCACTCCATCGTCGCAGGCTACGAGGAACTGGCGGCGCTCGCTGCGGGCGAGTACGACGCGTCAGACGGGGGGGATAGCGACCTCGGTGAGTGCGCGGAGTGTGGGTCGCCGACCGGCAGAGAGGTCTGCCGGAAGTGTAGCCTGCTGGACGCGCTCGCCTGAAAACCGGAGGGCCGAGAACTCAGTCGTTGGTCCGGACGACGTCGAGCCCGTTGTTCTGCTCGACGCTGCTGCGGCCGCCGTCGGTCTCACCGAACTCGCGGCCGTCGCCCCGCACGTTCGTCGCGGCGTCGAAGGCGTCGTCTTCGACACCCTCGATGGCCTGCCGGGACTTGTCGGCCTGTTTCTGTGTCGTGGGCCCGAGCACCTGGGCGCTCTGGACGCCGGTCATGATCGCCATCACGCGGACTTTCCCTTTGTACTCTTCCTGGATGCGCGCGCCCCAGATGACGTTGGCGTCGGCCTCCAGGCGGTCGGTGATGTTTTGCGCGATCCCCTCGGCCTCCTTCAGCGTGAGGTCGGGACCGCCGGTGATGTGGACCAGCCCGCCGGAGGCGCCGCGGTAGTCGACGTCCAGAAGCGGGTGGTTCATCGCGTCCTTGACGACCTCTTCGGTCTTGTTCTTGTCCTGGGTCTCGCCGACCAGCATCACGGCGACGCCGCCCTTGTTCATGATCGAGGTCATGTCGGCGTAGTCGAGGTTGATCA
>CAZOWU010000262.1:0-2862 GCA_964583735.1 uncultured Halobacteriales archaeon
CGAGGCTCAGCCCGACGTTCCGGAAGGCCAGCCCGAAGGTGGCGTCCTCGCTGGCGAGCACCACGTCACAGGACAGCGCCACGCCCATTCCTGCGCCGACACAGTAGCCGTCGACCTTCGCGACCGTCGGCAGGTCGCAGTCGTAGAGCCCGTAGGCCACGCGGGTTGCGGATTCGGTAACGCCCTTGGCACGCTCGTGGCCGGAGACGTCCTCTCGCTCGCTCATCCCGCCGATATCCCCACCGGCACAGAACGCGTCGCCCGCGCCCTCGACCACGACACACCGAACGTCGTCGCGCTCGGCGACCTCCCCGAGTGCGCGGTCGACGCCGGCGACGATCCCCTGGGAGAGGGCGTTCATCTTCTCCGGGTTGTTCAGTGTCACCGTTGCGGTCCCGTCGGTCACGTCGAGTGTGACATCGTCTGACATACAGCTCGACCGACACGCGCGAGGGTCTTAAACTCCGCCGACTCGGTCGGTCGTGCTTTGTCGAGGAGCTCGGTGGGAGGGGCTTTCGTGTGGTCCTGAACTCCAGCCCGGCCGGAGTGACCCCTGTCAGTGCCTCGTCCGACCACCGGACTCAAGCCCCCGCAGCCGTACGCTCCGACATGGAGAAGACCGACGCCGGGACGTCGGTCGGCGTCGCGGACCCCTACGCCCACGTCGACCGGTGTGACCACCTCACCGACGACGGCCGCTGTCGCTTCGCCGTCGAGCACGGCGACCGCGACCCCACCTTCGCCGACGCCCGCAGCGCCGAGGAGTTCCGGTGTCCGGTCGTCGCCACCGAAAGTCAGGACACCCCGCGAGTGGCCGACGAGGGGCCGGCCGACACGGGAGACGGGTCCGCCCTCCCCGGTCCCTGGGAGTGGGTGGACTGTCCGCACTTTCGCTCGCGACAGCGCGACCGGGCGTGTGTCCGCTGCGGGCTCGGCGAGGTCCGGCTCGCTCACGACGACGAGCGCCCGCTGCTCGAGGAACACCACCTCTCGTACGACGACGGCTCCGGCGATGCAAGCAGCTCCGGGGACGGCGAGAGCCGGCCGGACCACGAGGTCACGGTCTACCTCTGTCGGTGGTGTCACGCGAAGGTCCACGACTCCTGGGCACGGGTCGACGACGACGGCTCGCCGGACCCGGAAGCGGTCGCCGCCCGCGAGGCCCGCCGGAGCCGCGAACAGGACGAACTCGGCTTCGACTCCGCGGCCGACCGGTTCGACCGCGAGTGACCTACAGCGACAGGTCGGTCCCGGCGCCCGCCTCCCTCGCGCGGTCGTAGACGAAGGACCCCGCGGCGGCATCCAGCACCGCCGTGCCGACGCTCTCGACGACGACGCTGTCCGGGTCGCTGGCGTCAACCGTCACCTCGCCACCCAGGACCGCACCGAACGGCACCAGATCCTCCGCCCCGAGGTCGGCCCCGAGCAGGTCGCCCGTTTCGGCGACTTCCACCGGTACGTCGGCGACCACGTCGGTCGCCCGCTCGACCACGGCAGGACCCAGTTCCTGCATCTCCGCGGTGTAGGCGCCGACCGCGACGACCAGCGCGCCTGGCCCGAGCGCCTCGGGCGGGAAGACCGGCTCCGTAGCGGTCGTCGCCGCCACCACCGCCTCGGCGCCCTCGACGGCCGCCTCTGCCGACTCGACCGCCCGGGCCGGCAGCCCCTCCTCGCGCAGGTCGGCCGCACACGCCTCCCGGGAGTCGCTGGGGGAGTAGATGCGAACGTCGTCCAGGTCCGCGACCGTCGCGATGGCCCGGGTCTGCCAGCGGGCCTGCGCACCCGCGCCCACGACACCCAGGGTCCCCGTTCCGGGCGCGAACTCCCGGGCGGCGAGCGCGCCCAGACAGGCCGTTCGGGCGTTCGTCAGCGCGTTGCCGGCGAGCAGTGCCTCGGGGACCCCCGTCCGGGCGTCCGTCAGGACGACCTGAGCGTTGACCGTCGGCAATCCACGGTCGGGGTTGTCTTCGTGGACACCGACCAGTTTGGTCGCGTACGCCTCGGCGCCGTGGATGTAGGCGGGCATCGCAATCCCCGTCCCGAGTGCTTCCTCACCCGCCAGGCCGGCCCCGACCGGAAAGTGTGGCCGCTCGGGGCGTTCGACCTCGTCGCGGGCCTGCCGGACCAGTGCCTCCTTGACCACGGGAACGAGAGCGTCCAGGTCGAGCACCGCTTCCACCTCCGTCTCGGAGCAGACGAGCACCATACCCCAGCGAACACCCACATCGGCAAGAGGTTTCCACCTCCGGGCTGAAGAGGTGACATGGACACCCGCGACCCCGACCTCGACCGCTTCGACTCGCGGCGGCCCACCGTCTACGCCGGCGAGGGCGTCGTCGCGACCAGCCAGCCACTCGCCGCCGAGGCCGGCCGCGAACTCCTCCGGGAAGGGGGCAACGCCTTCGATGCCGCCGTCGCCACCGCCGCCGCACTCAACGTCGTCGAACCCACCTCGACGGGGCTGGGCGGGGACGTCTTCGCGACGTTTCGTACTGCGGACGGCGAGGTGGGGGCGATGCGCGCCTCCGGGGGTGCCCCGGAGGGTGCGACCCGCGAGCGGGTCCGCGAGGCCGTCGCCGACGAGGACACGGACCCCGCGGACGCGGCGATGCCGGTCCACGGCCCCCACGCCGTCACGGTCCCCGGTACGGCCCGGGGCTGGGAGGCGACCCTCGAGGCGTACGGCCGCCGGGCGCTCGCCGACGCCCTCGAGCCGGCCATCCGCTACGCCACCGACGGCTACCCCGTCACCGAAGTCGTCGCCGCACAGTGGGAACACGCCGAGGCCCTCTTTACTGACGACCACGCTCGCGAGGCCTACCTCTTTGGCGGTGAATCGCCCTCGGTCGGCCAGACCGTCCG
>CAZOWU010000263.1:0-2851 GCA_964583735.1 uncultured Halobacteriales archaeon
CGGGACGGGGTTCGGGCTCAGCATCGTCCACGACATCGCCTCGGCACACGGCTGGACAGCCACGGTCGGCGAGAGCGACGCTGGCGGCGCCCGCTTCGAGTTCCGGGCCGTCGATGTCGTCCGGCGTTAGAGCGAAGTGGCCGAGGCGCGTAACAGCGGTCGTGAGAGAGTTCGAGCGCAAGCAACTGCTGGAGCGCATCGAGCGCGAGGGCGCGACGGTGGGGGCGTCGATCCCCGACGAGGTCGAGGTCCAGGGGGACACGGTCGCGCTCCAGGAGTTCGTCTTCGAGACGAAAAAGCGGGACACGGTTCCGCCGGGCGAGCGCGAGCGCGTCGAGCGCGCGAAGAAGAACCTCCGGCGCGAGCGCCTCCAGCGCAAACAGCGCATCGAGGACGACGACATCTCCTACGAGGAGGGCGAGCGCCTGGTCGGGTCGGTCATCGGGATCGACCGCGCGCTCAACGCCCTCGAGCAGCTCGGGCCGACGGACCTGGAGGCGGAAGCCGAGGCAAAGGAGGCCGCCGACCGCAAGCGGTGGACGAACTTCCTCCAGCAGGCGCTGGGCCGCGACGACGACTCCGGCGGTGTGGGCGTCGGCCGTGGCGGTCCCGGCGGCACCGGGGGCCGCGGAGGTGGCGGTCCCGGCGGTAGCGGGGGCCGCGGGGGTGGGCGGTGAGATGAGCCGCAACGACGAGGTCGCCCGCCGCCTCGAGGAGTTCGCCGACCGGCTGGAGGCAACCGGCGTCGAGTACAAACCCCGCTCCTATCGCGCGGCTGCCGAGAACGTCAGTGACCACCCGGCGGCCATCGAGGACCTGGCCCGGACGGGACAGGACGCGGTCGCGGAGGTCGAGGGGGTCGGCGACGCCATCTCCGCGAAGGTCGTCGAGTACATCGAGACCGGCGAGATTGCGGAACTGGCGGCGTTGCGCGAGGAACTCCCCGCCGACATCGACGCGCTCACCAGCGTCGAGGGTGTCGGCCCCAAGACCGTCGGGACGCTGTACGAGGCGCTGGGGGTCGAGGACCTCGACGACCTCGAGGCGGCGGCCGAGGCCGGCGAGATCCGCGAGGTTTCCGGATTCGGAAAGAAGACCGAGCAGAACATTCTGGCGGGGATCCCCTTCGCCCGGCAGGCACACAGTCGCCAGTTGCTCGGCGAGGGACGGCCACAGGGAGAGCGCGTGCTCGCGGCGCTGGAACCACACGACGCCGTGACCGACTGTGACCTGGCTGGCTCGATCCGTCGCTGGAAGCCTACCGTCGGCGACGTGGACGTCCTCGCGGCCAGCGACGAGCCCGCCGCGGCCGTCGAGGCCTTCCGGTCGCTCGATGCTGTCGACACCGTTATCGAGGCCGGCGAGCAGAAAGCCAGCGCCCGCATCGAGGGCATCCGGGTCGACCTCCGCGCAGTCGTCCCCGGGGAGTTTGGCAGCGCGCTCCAGTACTTCACAGGGAGTCGCGACCACAACGTCGCGCTCCGGAACCGCGCTATCGACCGCGGCCTCAAGATCAACGAATACGGTGTCTGGGAGGTGCAGTGCACCTCCGAGAGCCGGCCGGAGGCCGGCGACGACGTCTCGGGGGTCGAAGACGCGGCGGCCGAGCACGAGGCGGGCGGCCAGCGGGCCGGCGAGCGGGTCGCCGGCGACACCGAGCAGCGCATGTACGAGGCGGTCGGGCTGCCGTGGATCCCGCCGGAGTTGCGTGCGGGCCGGGGCGAGATCGAAGCCGCAGCGGACGGGGAGCTGCCGGAACTGGTGACCGTCGGGGGGATACGCGGCGACCTGCACGTCCACACCGACTGGTCGGACGGCCGCGCCACGCTGGCGGAGATGGTCACGGGCGCCGAGGCGGTCGGCCACGACTACATCGCGGTCACTGACCACGCTACCGGCCCGGGGATGGTGGGCGGCGTCGGGTTGGACGAGGGGCGCCTGCGCGAGCAACTGCCCGCCGTCCGCGAGGCTGGCGACGAGGCCGACATCGAAGTGTTCGCCGGCGTCGAGGCCAACATCGGCGCCGACGGGACGGTGTCGGTCGACGACGACCTGCTTGCTGACCTGGACCTGGTGGTCGCCTCGCCACACGCTGCCCTGGACGGTGTGGGGACCGAGCGGCTGGTGGCGGCCTGCGAGCACCCTGCCGTCCACGTCATCGGCCACCCGACTGGCCGCCGGCTCAACGAGCGGGCGGGCATGGACGTCGATATCGACCGGCTGGCGGCAGTCGCCGCCGAGACCGACACCGCACTGGAGGTCAACGCCAATCCTCACCGGCTGGACCTGGGCGGCGAGATGGTCCGGGCGGCCGTCGACGCGGGTGCGACTGTCGCTGTCAACACGGATGCCCACCACCCCGACGAGTACGAGTACCTCCGCTACGGTGTCCACACGGCCCGCCGGGGCTGGGCCGAACCCGGGCAGGTACTCAACGCGCGCGGCGTCGAGGGGCTCCGGGAGTTTCTCTGACCCGTTGCTATGCGACTGCTCACCGACGCGATGCTCGGCACGCTCACCACCTACCTGCGTTTTGCCGGCCACGACACCGCCTACGCGCTCGAGGAGGGCGTCGAGGCCGACGAGGCGGTGCTCGACCTGGCCGCCCGCGAGCGCAGACGGCTCGTCACGCGCGACCGCGACCTCGCGGCTCGCACGTCCGGGACGTCCCTCCTGACCGAGCGCGACGTCGAGGACCAGCTCGCGGAACTGGCCGGGCACGGGCTCGACCTCTCGGTTCCCGAGGAGCCGACCCGGTGTGGTTCCTGCAACGGCCGACTGGAGCGGGTCCCTGCGGGCGAGCCGACACCGGAGTACGCGCCCCCGGCGTCGGGCGACGGTTCCAGTGGCT
>CAZOWU010000264.1:0-2841 GCA_964583735.1 uncultured Halobacteriales archaeon
GTCCACGGCACTCCACCCAACTGTCCACTCTCGGTCGAGATTTGAGAAACGATCGAAGAGTTTGTGCGCGAATATATGGATATATATGTATAACGATAGGGAGCGTAGACACGTATGGGCAGAAAGTTCAAGTACATCCGGGCGTTCGGGGTAATCGATGAGTGCAAAAGACAACACTCCATGGGGCGCGGCACCGTCGACAGCCAGTCCGGACACGGCGTTCACCCCGTCGGCAAACTACATGCCATGCGAGTATTGCGGTGAGGGGGCACTCGTCTACGACCCGGACCTGCGGGCCTCGCGGTGCCGCGCCTGCGGCGCGGCAGCACTCCAGGGGGTGGTGACCCGGTAGTGGGGGCCACCCGCCCGCGTCGGCAGACCGGTCCGACCACCCGGACGCGGTCCAGTCGCGTTCGATACGGACAACGGCGCCTCGGACCCGTGGCTCCACCGCCACGGGCCGGACGCACCCAGCCGGTCACCACCAGCCGCTGTGGTCGGTCGCCGCCGGCCACTCCACGTCACTGTGATCCTGCCTGCCGCCGGGGCATTCTCCGGCGGCGTTTCGCCTCCCGCTCAGCGGCCGCACGGTCGCTCCGTAGCCACGGCGTGGCTCGGGCAGGCCGAACCAAACGGGTTTTAACCGGGCCTATCAAACGTATCCGCAAGGTCGATATCTATGGAGATGCCGCGACGGTTCAACACCTACTGTCCGCACTGTAACGCCCACCACGAACACGAGGTCGAGAAGGTCCGGAGCGGTCGGCCCTCGGGGATGACCAAGGTCGACGGCCGCCAGTCCGAGCGCCAGTCGGGCATCGGCAACGACGGGAAGTTCTCGAAGGTGCCCGGCGGCGACAAGCCCACCAAGAAGACCGACCTCACCTACCGGTGTACCGACTGCGGGAAGGCCCACCGCCGCGAGGGGTGGCGCGCCGGCCGCCTGGAGTTCCAGGACTAATGGCTGGAAGCTTCTACCGGGTGGCCTGCCCGGACTGTGAGAACGAACAGGTCGTCTTCGGCCGCGCCGCGACCGAGGTGACCTGCGAGGTGTGTGGCCACACGCTGGCCCGCCCGACCGGCGGCGAGGCCGTCCTCGAGGGCGAGGTCACCGAAACCGTCGAAGCGCGGTAGCTCCGTTTTCCGGCCCGTCGCGGCCCGCTGAAGCAACGACGTTATCACCGGCCATCGACAATCGGTGTACATGAAATACAGCGGCTGGCCAGAACCGGGCGAACTGGTCGTCGGCCGGGTCGACGAGATCGAGGACTTCGGGGTGTTCATCGACCTGCTGGAGTACGAGGACAAGCGCGGGCTCTGTCACATCTCCGAGGTCGCCTCGGGGTGGATCAAGAACGTCCGCGACCACGTCAACGTCGACCAGCGCGTGGTGGCGAAGGTGCTCGACATCGACAAGAGCGCCCAGCAGATCGACCTCTCGCTGAAGGACGTCAACGACCACCAGCGCAAGGACACGATCCAGGAGTGGAAAAACGAGCAGAAGGCCGACAACTGGATGGAGCTGGCCTTCGGCGAGGACATGGGCGACGAGCAGTACGCCGCTATCGCAAACGAGTTGCTGGCCTCCTTTGGCTCGCTGTACGACAGCTTCGAGGCCGCGGCCATTCGCGGCACGGAGGGCTTCGAGGAAACCGACCTCGACGCGGAGGAGGTCGAAGCCATCGTCGACACCGCCCGCGAGAACGTCTCGGTGCCCTACGTGAAGGTGACGGGCTACGTCAGCCTCGAGTGCCCGACCGGCGACGGCGTCGACGTGATCAGAGACGCCCTGCAGGCCGCGGAGGGCAACGGCGAGGGTCCCGTAAGAGCCAGCGGCACGAACGGGACCTCGGAAGACGAGAACGGCGAGTCTCCCGGCGTCCCCGAGGAGGTCGACCTCGAGGTTACCTACGTCGGCTCGCCGGAGTACCGGATCGAGGTGCAGGCCCCCAACTACAAGACCGCCGAGACCGAACTCGAGGAGAGTGCCGAGCGCGCCCGTACGGTCGTCGCCGAGCAGGGTGGGGGCGGTGCCTTCCGCCGCGAGCGCGAATCCGACGAGGAGTAGGGTGCACTCGGACATCCGCGTCTGTGTGGCCTGGGCGGACCGCCACGACCGGCCGGTGTACACGCTGGGCGAGGCCTGTCCAGAGTGTGGAGCCAAAGCGGTCAACAGCGCCCCGGCGCCGTTCAATCCGGAGGACCCGTACGGGAGCTACCGACGCGCTCTTAAGCGGCGCACTCCGGAGTAAGCTATGAACGAATTCGACATCGAGACCGTCGCCGAGCCGGCGGTCGAGGACCCGGTGCTGGTCGAGGGGTTACCCGGCGTCGGCCACGTCGGCAAGCTCGCCGCCGAACACCTCGTCGAGGAACTCGACGGCGAACTCGTCCGGCGGGTCTACTCGACGCATTTCCCGCCCCAGGTTAGCGTCGAGGACGGGGTGTCGACGCTCGCCAGTGCGGAGATCTACGCCGTCGATACGGGCCAGGACCGTGACCTGCTCGTGTTGACCGGTGACCACCAGGCCCAGAACGGCCCCGGTCACTACGGCCTGGCCGATACCTTCCTCGATGTCGCCGAGGGCCTGGGCGTCGAGCGGGTGTTTGCGCTCGGCGGCGTGCCCACGGGCGAACTCATCGAGGAGTACGACGTCGTCGGCGCGGCCACCTCCACGGCCGAGCGCGACGACCTGACCGAGACCGGCGTGGAGTTCCGCGAGGACGAGCCCGCAGGCGGAATCGTCGGGATCAGCGGCCTCCTGCTAGGACTGGGCGAGCGCCGCGGCGTCCGCGCGGCCTGCCTGATGGGCGAGACCAGCGGCTACCTCGTCGACCCCA
>CAZOWU010000265.1:0-2833 GCA_964583735.1 uncultured Halobacteriales archaeon
TCGCCGGCCTGGACGGCCCAGAGGTTGGCGTAGAGGCCGTCCTCGGCGAGCAGGTCCTCGTGGGTCCCCCGTTCGACGACGCGGCCGTCCTCGATGACGACGATCTGGTCGGCGTCCTTGACCGTCGAGAGCCGGTGGGCGATCACGAGCGTGGTGCGGTCGGCGGTCAGCCGGTCGAGGCTCTTCTGGATCAGGAGTTCGGTCTCCGTGTCGACGTCGGAGGTCGCCTCGTCGAGCAGAAGCACCTCCGGGTCCTGGAGGATCGCGCGGGCGATGGCCACCCGCTGGCGCTGGCCGCCCGACAGCTTTACCCCCCGTTCCCCGACCATCGTGTCGTAGCCGTCAGGGAGATTTGTGACGAAGTCGTGGGCCTCGGCGGCTTTCGCCGCGGCCACGACCTCCTCGTCGTCGGTGTCGGGCAGCCCGTAGGCGATGTTGTCCCGGACCGTGCCGTAGAAGAGGTAGGTCTCCTGGCCAACGTAGCCCATGGCCCTGCGGATGCTCGGCACCGAAACCTCGCGGACGTCAGTCCCGTCGACCCGGACCGCACCCTCGTCGACGTCGTACAGCCGGAGCAGGAGCTTGGCTGCCGTCGACTTGCCCGCGCCGGTCGGCCCGACGAGGGCGACGGTGTCCCCGCCATCCACCTCGAAGCTGACGTCCTCGAGGGTCGGCTCCTCGGGGTTGTAGCCGAAGGTGACGTCCTCGTACTCGACGTGGCCCTCTTCGACCTCGAGTTCGGTCGCGTCGGGGCTCTCGGCGATCCGGCTCGGCGTCTCCATGAGGCCGAACACGCGCTCGGCGGAGGCGTGGGCCCGCTGGTACATGTTGATGACCTGTCCGAACTGGGCCATCGGCCAGATGAACCGCTGGGTGTAGAGGATGAAGGCGACGAACTGCCCCTCGCTGACTCTGCCCTCGAAGACCCACAGCCCGCCGACCAGGAACGTCGCGACGAAGCCCAGCCCGGCCAGCAGCCGCAGTCCGGGGAAGAACGTGATCCGCGTGCGGATGGCGTCCCAGTTGGCGTCGTAGTAGTCCTGGGAGACGTCGTCGACGCGCTCTGACTCGTAGGGCTCGGTGTTCGAGCTCTTGATGACGGTGATCCCGCCGAGGTTGTTCTCCAGCCGCGAATTGAGGGAGCCGACCGTCGACCGGACCTCGGCGTACTTGGGCTGGATGATCTGGATGAACTTCCTGGTGAAGATGGCGATCAGCGGCACCGGCAACAGCGCCACCAGCGCGAGTTGCCAGTTCAGCGCAAAGAGGATGACCGCGATGCCGAGCACCATCACCACCAGCCGGGAGACGGAGTTCATCCCGTCGTTGAGGAACTTCTCGAGCCGGTTGACGTCGTTCGAGAGTACCGACATCAGTTCGCCAGTCTGCTTGTCGGCGAAGAAGTCCATGTTCAGCCGCTGCATCTTGTCGTAGGTGTCAGTCCGGATGTCGTGCTGGACGCCCTGGGCGAAGCGGTTCCACCCCCAGTTGCGGGTGTAGTGAAACACCGCCGCGCCCAGGAAGGCCGTGCCGATGATCCCGGCGGTGAACCACAGCTGGCCCGCCTGGGTGGTCGGGAGCCACGATTCCGGCAGCAGGAAGATGCTGAAGCCCGTCTCGCTCCGGAAGACGGAGTCGATAGCGACCGCGAGCAACAGCGGTGGCAACAGGTCCAGCACCCGCGCGAGGATACTGCTCACCAGGCCGACGGTGAAATACCCCTTCCGGTCGCGGCCGTACTCGGTGAACAGTCGCCACATCGGCCGGTCGACGTCCTCCCGCTCCTCCTCGAAGGCGTCCGAATCCGGACCGGCATCGATATCCACACGATTATATCGGCCCCTGGAGACAAAAACACGTCGGGATCCGGGCCACAGCGACGCGATGCACAGCTGTAGGACGGCTCTCAGGCCGGCTCGACCCGGTCGCCTGCCTCGAGCCCGGTGCGGTTGGCCCACCCCCGGTTCACCTCCAGTACGTACTTCGCTCGTGCCTCGTAGGGGGCGTCGGTTCCCTCGACGTCGGCGTGGACCACCCGGGTGACCGTCCCGTTTGCGTCGACGAAGATGATGTCCAGCGGGAACGACATCCCCCGCATCACGTAGGCCTGCCGGCCCTCTTCGGGGTGGACGAACCACATCCCCTCGTCGGGGGCCAGCGAATCAGTGTCGCTGAGGCCGGTGTAACGCCTGTTGCTCGTGTCGGCGACTCGGGCGCCGACCGTCGCCAGGCGGGTCCCGTCGCTGTTGAAGGCCGCCACAGTGGTTCGCTCGTATCCGTCGCTGGCTTCCGTTTCTGTCTCTGTCCCCGTCGCTGTGCTCGTTTCGCCTTCGCTGGGCGTCTTCGTCGTTGTCGTCGCCCCTCCCCCAGCCTCCGTGTCCCGGTCTGTCGGTTCCCCGGCGGGTGTCGCAGCCGCCTCTGACGGGCTGGACCCGGTTTTCGACGGTGTCCGGCCGCCGGGGCTGTCGGCACAGCCGGCGACTGCGCTCGCGCCGCCCGCACCGACCCCCGCGAGCACCTCCCGGCGGCTCCACTCGTCGGCCCGGCCGTCGACCATACCGGTCGTAGCCGCGGCAGCTACTTGTACCGTTGGCGTCACGAGCGGGCGCTTCATACTGATTATTGTCGTCTGTTCCCGGCGCTTGCCGACCCCGACGGGCAACCGCCGGGACATCGGGACAACAATCACTATCAGGCCGGCCTCGCCGGTGCGCTACCGGGCCTGCAGGTCGGACGGCACCTCGACGGTATCACCCTCCTCGAGGCTGGTGCGGTTGACCCACCCCCGGTTCACCTCCAGCACGTACTTCGCCCGCCCCTCGAACCGGCCGGA
>CAZOWU010000266.1:0-2824 GCA_964583735.1 uncultured Halobacteriales archaeon
GGGACCGGGAGTTCGGGTCCCGCGTCGACTACGCGACGCCCAGAATTTCGAACAGCCGGTCGGGGTCGCCGTCCATCTCTGCGACGATGGCCCGGGCACCCTCGCGGGCTTCGCTGTCCACAGTTACCAGAACCATCCCCTCGCCGGGCTGGCCGTAGACGATACTCGCCCCGTCGGGGGCGGCGAGGATGGCCGGCAGCGCCGCCAGGTCCTCCTCGCCGTCGACGTCGAGCAGGGTCGTCTCCCCGTTTTCGATGGCCTCGGCGAGCGCCTCGAGGAGGGCGGCGCTCAGCGTCGCCGGCGGGTTCTCGACGCGGACCTCGCGGTCGAAGTCGGCCGCGTCGAGGGCCGTCTGGACCCGCTCGTCGACGGCCTCCCGTTCGGTGCGCTCGTCGACCAGCGCGACGGCGGGAGTGTGGCCCGCCCCGAGCAGGTGGTAGGTGACCATGTCGCCGACCGCGACGACGGGCGTGCCGGCCTCGGCGAGCAGGTCGTCGGCATCGGTGACCACCGGCCCCATCGGCTCTTTCAACTCGGAGCGCAGCGCCGGCTGGAGTTCGACGACGGACACGTTAGCGCACCTTCAGCGCGTAGGCCCCGGGTTCGGTGGCCTCCATCTCCTCGGCGACCCGGCTCTCTTCGGGGTGGGCGATGACGACGTAGCCCGCCCAGTCCTCGGTCAGCGAGGTGGAGCCACACGCCTGGCAGGCCTCGACCTCGACGTTGTCCTGGACGCGGTGACACTCCCGGCAGACGACACGGTCGGCCATCAGTTCTCACCCGCTTCGGCACCGGCCTCGGCCTGCTTCTGGCGGTTCTTGTGGTCCTCGTCGAGCCAGCCGTGCTTGCCCAGCCCGACCTGCTTTGCGGTCAGCCCGATCTTCGAGTCCCGGGGGTTGCGCTCGTCGATGCTCTTGGTGACGATGCGGGCCCGGACCGAGTCGCCGGTCCCGAGCGTGCGGTTGGACTCCCGGGAGGCCAGCTGGTCGTTCTCCCCGTCGTAGGCCAGGTACTCGTCGGAGATCTGGGAGACGTGCAACAGCCCGTCGACGGGGCCGATGCCCACGAAGGCACCGAAGTCGACGGTCTCGACGACCTCGCCGTCGACGACCTCCTGCATCTCGGGGTCGAAGGTCAGGGCGTCGAACTCGGCTTCGTAGTAGACGCCAGGCTGGTTGGGGACGACTGCCCCCTCGCCGATATCGTTGACTCCGATGACCGAGACGACGGAGCCGACGCCCTCGTCCATCCGGCCCTCGAGTTTGTCCTGCAACAGTCGTTTCACGAGGCCCGGCGTCACGTCCGCCAGGTCCTCCGGTGGTACCTCGACCGTATCGCGTAGTTTGACCCGTTTGTACATGGTTAGATGATGGCGAGTTTGTTCCGGCCCCGTAAACAAATTACTGGAACGCCCGCCTCGCGCAGGCGTTCGCGCAGGGCCCCGTCGTTCGTGACTGCGTGTGCGTCCAGCCGGTCGGCCAGTTCGAGCACTGCGTCGTCGGCGTAGCCGGCGTCTGTTTCGTAGACGGTGCACCGCTCGGCCAGGTCCGCACCGACGCTTGCCGCCGTGGCCTCCTCGCCGCCGCCCTCCGCAAGCGACGCCAACTCGATGCGGACAGCGGCCGGCACGACCTGCTCCGGCGCATCCAGCAACCGGTCCAGTTCCTCGAACACCCGGAGGTCACACTCGACGGGCATCATGAGCGCGTTGGTGTCGAGGACGACGGTCGTCACTGGAGGGTCCCGTAGCCGATGAGCCGCCAGCGCGCCCCGACCCGCCGGTTGATGGCGATCCCGACGCCCGGGCGTGCGCAGACGGGGCGTTTGAGCGCGACCTCGCACTCTCCGTCGCGGGCGCTGGTCACCGAGCCGACGGTGGTGGCGGTGCCGACGGTGAGCATCAGCGGCTCGCCAGTCGAGATCTCCTCGACCTCGCCGGCCTCCTCGCCGACGATCCGGTCGAGCAGGTCCACGTCCATGGTGAACTGCTGGTGGACCGGCGGCAGCGTGCCCGGCGGGCCGGCGACCTGGCCGGCCAGGGCGTCACCCTTGCTGACCGACGGGTCGAGCCCCGTCCCGACGCCGAGCAGTCCCCCGGGCGTGGCCGTGTCGACGGTCTCGCCGCCAGCCTGCAGCGACCGGGCCGTGGTCTCGACGGACTGCCACTCGGTCTGGCCGCCTTCTTCGACCTCGCGGCCCGGTCGCAACTCGATCTCGTTGCCGGCCTCGAGTTCGCCCTGGACGAGCGAGCCACCCAGCACGCCGCCGGCCAGCCCGTCCCAGGTTGTCCCCGGGCGGTTGATATCGAAGCTGCGGGCGACCAGCAGCTCCGCGTCGGCCTCGGGATTCCGCTCGGGCGTGGGAATCTCCGCCTCGATGGCCTGGATCAGGAGATCCATGTTCACGCCCTGCTGGGCGCTGACCGGCACGATCGGGGCGTCCTCGGCGACGGTCCCGGCGACGAAGTCCTGGATCTGCTCGTAGCTCTCCTGGGCGGTCTCGCGGTCGACCAGGTCGATTTTGTTCTGGGCGATGACGATGTTGTCGATCCCGATGATGTCCAGCGCCATCAGGTGTTCCTCGGTCTGTGCCTGCGGGACGGGTTCGCTGGCGGAGACCACGAGCACTGCGCCGTCCATGATGGCAGCGCCCGACAGCATCGTCGCCATCAGCGTCTCGTGACCCGGCGCGTCCACGAAGGAGACGGTTCGGCGCGGCTCGCTCGCCGAGCCGTCTGGACACTCCTCCTCGACGGTGTACCGCTCGGGCTCGTCGAGGCCCGGACACTCCCGCAGCGTGGCGTCCGCGTAGCCCAGCCGGATGG
>CAZOWU010000267.1:0-2824 GCA_964583735.1 uncultured Halobacteriales archaeon
CAACGACATCATCCTCTGGGAGGGGTACTGCCAGGTCCACGAGCGGTTCCGGGAGGGCCACGTCGAGGAGGTCCGCACCGAGCACCCGGAGGCGAACGTGGTCGTCCACCCCGAGTGTCGCCGCGAGGTCGTCGAAGCCGCCGACGTTGTAGGGTCGACGGCGACGATCACCGAGACCGTCGAGAACGCTGACCCCGGCGAGACCTGGGCAATCGGCACCGAGATCCACCTCGCCAACCACCTCGACCGCTGGAACCCCGAGGTGGAGGTGCTTCCCCTGTGTGGCGACGCCTGCATGGACTGCAACGCCATGCGCCAGATCGACCCCAACTACCTGACGTGGGTGCTCGAGGAACTCCTCGAGGGCCGGGAGCGCAACGTCATCGAGGTCGACCCCGAGACAAAGGAGCTTGCAGGGGTCGCGATGGACCGGATGATGGAGCTGTGACGATGCCGGGACCACGCGAGACCGACGTCCTCGTCGTCGGTGCGGGGATCGCCGGCCTGGCCGCCGGCCTGGCCGCCGACCGCGAGGGAGTGGACGTGACGCTCGCGACGAAGGCGACCCGTCCGGAATCCGCCTCGACGTGGTGGGCCCAGGGCGGAATCGCGGTCAGCCGCGACGACCCCGCCCAGTTCAAGCGGGATATCCTCGAGGCTTCGGCCGACACTGCTGACCCCGACGCCGTCGACGTAC
Source organism: uncultured Halobacteriales archaeon (assembly GCA_964583735.1). Classification (GTDB taxonomy): domain Archaea; phylum Halobacteriota; class Halobacteria; order Halobacteriales; family Haloarculaceae; genus Salinirussus. The sequence goes on from CAZOWU010000267.1 coordinate 698, forward strand.
TCGTCGACAACGCTGACGACGCGGTCCGCGACGTGCTCGTCGACACCGTCGGCGTGGAGTTCGACACGAACGGGCAGGGGTTCGATTACGGTCGCGAGGCCGCCCACGACGAGCCCCGGATCCTCCACGTCGACGCCGCCACCGGCAAGCACGTCCACGTCCCCTTCCTGAACCACGTCGCCGACCGGACCGACGTCACCGTCCTGGAGGACACCGCTGCCCTCGAACTCCTGCGCCACGAGGGGGAAGTCTACGGCGCGATGCTCGAACGCGACGGCGAGGTCACCCCCGCGTACGCCGGTGCGACCGTTCTCGCCACGGGGGGGATCGGCGCGCTCTACCCCCGGTCGACCAACCCGGCGGACGCCACCGGTGACGGCATCGCGATGGCCGCGCTGGCCGGCGCGGACGTCGCCGACATGGAGTACGTCCAGTTCCACCCGACAGCCTACGTCGGCGACGATGCCGGAGAGAGTTTCCTCGTCAGCGAGGCCGTCCGCGGGGAGGGCGCCGTCCTCCGGAACGCCGACGGCGAGCGGTTCATGCCCGACTACCACGAGGCCGCCGACCTCGCGCCCCGGGACGTGGTCGCCCGCGCGGTCACGGCCGAGCGCGAGGCCACCGGTGACGTAGTGCTGGATGTCTCCCGGCTCGATTTCGAGGACGAGTTCCCCTCGCTGGCCGAGAAGTGTCACGACGCCGGCGTCGACCTCCCGCACATTCCGGTCGCGCCCGCCGAGCACTTCCTCTGTGGCGGGGTCGACGTGGACGACCGCGGCCGGGCTTCGCTCGGCCGGCTCTACGCGGTCGGGGAGTGTGCCCGCACCGGCGTCCACGGCGCGAACCGGCTGGCCTCCACCTCGCTCCTGGAGGGGCTGGTCTGGGGGCTGCGCGCCGGCGAGGACGCGGTCGGGACCGAGACCCGGGCGCTCGAGCCACCGGAGTTGCTGGACCGCGACCCCGAACTCCCCGACAACTTCGCGGCCGGGAAGTTCCGCCGCCTGCGCCGCGTGATGGACGAGCAGGTCGGCATCGAGCGGACGGCCGACGGCCTCGGGCGCGCCCAGGCGGTCCTCCGGCGGCTCAAGGGTGAGGTCGACGCGTACGCCCGAACGCGCACCTCGCGGTCGCTGTACGAACTCCGCTCGGCCTCGGTCGTCGCGCTGCTGGTCGCACGGGCGGCCGCCGAAAACGGGACGTCTGTGGGCTGTCACTACCTGGTCGACGAGGAGCGCGACGGGGCGGCCGACGAGACAACCGCGACCGTCGACACGGCATGAGTCTCGTCACCGACAGGCAGGTCGAGGCCTGGCTCCGGGAAGACCTGGGCCACCACGACGTGACCAACCACGTCGCCAGCGACACGGACGGCCGGCTCGTCGCCAACGAAGCGGGCGTGGCTGCAGGCACCGACGCCGCGGTTGCCGTCTTCGAGTACCTCGACGTGGCGGCCGATCCCCTGGTCGAACCGGGCGAGGACCTCGCGGCCGGCGACACGCTCCTCCGCGTCGAGGGGACGGCCCGCGACGTGTTGCGGGGCGAGCGTGTCGCAGTCAACGTCGCCGGCCACGCCGCCGGTATCGCCACCCGCACCCGGGAAGCCGTCGACGCCGCCCGCGCGGTCAGCGACGACGTCGCGGTCGCGGGTACCCGCAAGACCACGCCCGGCCTCCGGGGGGTCGAGAAACGCGCTGTCGCGGCTGGCGGCGGCGACACCCACCGACTCGACCTCTCGCACATGGTCATGGTCAAGGACAACCACGTCGCCGAGCTGGGGCTGGCGGAGGCTGTCGCCCACTTCCGCCAGCGGGCCTCCTTCGCGACGAAGGTCGAGGCCGAGGTCGAAACACCCGAGCAGGGCCCGGTCGCCGCCGACGCCGGGGCGGACATCGTCCTGTTCGACAACCTCCCGCCCGCCGAGGTCGAGCGCGGCGTCGCCCTCCTGCCCGAGGACACGCTCGCCGAGGCGTCCGGCGGGATCACGGTCGATGACGTCCCCGAGTACGCGGCAACCGGCGTCGACGTCATCTCGATGGGCTCGCTGACACACTCGGCGCCCTCACTGGATCTGTCCTTCCGGACGGGCTGACCTACCCCTCCTCGCCCGCCAGCCGCCAGCCGCGCCGG
>CAZOWU010000268.1:0-2801 GCA_964583735.1 uncultured Halobacteriales archaeon
GTCACGCCGGCCCGTCTCGAGGACTCGGGTGGCGGACACGTCGGGTACACGCTGGTCTTCCAGGACGTCACCGAGGCGGTCCGCCGCGAGCAGCGCCTCTCGGTGCTCAACCGCGTCCTCCGGCACAACCTCCGCAACGACCTCTCGGTGGCCATAGGGTACGTCGAGGTGTCGGCCGACCGGTCCGAAGACGACGAGATCCGGGACCTCCTGGCAGAAGCGGAGGCGGCACTCGCCGGGCTGGTGACCACCGGCGAGAAGGCCCGCCTGGTCGAGCAGACGGTCAAGCGGGCCGGCGCCGACCCCGAACCCGTCGTCCTCAAGGAGCTGGTCGGGGAGACTGTGGAGGCGGCCGGGGAGGACTACCCGGCGGCGACGGTCGCCGTCAACGGGACCGAGCCCGTGACGGTAACGACGAACCGCGCGCTGCTCGCGGCCGTCCTCAGGGAACTCGTCGAGAACGCCTGCGAACACGGCGGCTCCGAGCCGTCAGTCTCGGTCGGCGTCGGCCGGGACGGCGACAGCACGGCCGTCACTGTGGCCGACAGCGGCCCTGGCATCCCCCAGCAGGAACTGGAGACGCTCCGGGGCGGGGAGGAAACCGACCTCCAGCACGGCAGCGGGCTCGGCCTGTGGGTCGTCCGCTGGGGGACGGAGCTGCTCGGCGCCGAGCTGACCTTCGAGACCGGCGAGGACGGGACGACCGTCACGGTCCTGCTCCCGGACCGGGACACCGACCCCGACGCCGCGGTCGGGTCGGCGGCGTAACTACGCCAGCTCGCCCAGCGCGTACACCGTGTTGTGGCCGGTGACCTCCGCGGTCACGAAATCGCCGAGTTCCACGCCCGCGGATTCGGCGCCGGGGATGGCGACCTGCCGGTAGGCGGTGTCGTAGCCGACCATCGAGTCGTCGGTGCCGTCCTCGACAATCAGCACCTCGCTCTCCTGGCCGACCATCGCCTCGTGGGCCGCGCCAACCACGCCCATCTTCACCTCGACCATCTCCGAGGAGCGGTCCTTCTTCGTCTGGCCGCCCAGCCCCTTCATCTCGGCGGCGTCGGTGCCGGGCCGCTTCGAGAAGCGGGTGACGTTGATCTTCTCCGGGCGGGTCTCCCGCAACAGGGCGAGGCTCTGCTGGTGGTCGCGGCCGGTTTCGGTCGGGAAGCCGACGATGAAGTCGGTCGAGAGCGTCCAGTACTCCAGATACTCGTCGAAGGTCTCGACGACCTCGACGTACTCCGAGACTGCGTGCTGGCGGCGCATCTCCCGCAACACGTCGTCGCTGCCGGACTGGACCGGCGCGTGCAGGAAGTTGTAGAGTTCCTCGTTGTCGGCGAAGACCGCCGCCAACTCCTCGCGGACGCCGTGGACGCCGGCGGGGTTGGCCATCCCCACCCGCACCCGGAACTTGCCGTCGATGTCGCAGACCCGGTCGAGGAGCTCGGGCAGGAGGCTCTCGCCCTGATTGCGGTCCCAGCCGTAGACCCCGGTGTCCTGGCCGGTGAGCCGGAGTTCCTTCGCGCCGGCGTGGACCAGTGAGCGTGCCTTCTCGACGTTTGCCTCGACCGAGGGGGAGTCGATCCGCCCGGTTGCCTGTTTGGTGATGCAGTACGAGCAGTCGCTCATACAGCCCCGCGCGATGGGGAGGATACCCACCACGCCATCCAGAACGGGCTCGGTGTCCGCGGTGACCGTCGGGCACTCCCCGTTGAGTACGTACTCGGGGACGTCGTCCCAGTGGAGGAGTTCGGCGTCGACGCCAGCATCCTCGAAGGCCGCCCCCTGGGCCAGTGCCATACACCCCGTGACCACGAGGTCCGCGGGAGTCTCGGCGTCGAGTTCCCGGGCCCGGGCGAGCATGTTTCGCTCGGTCTTCTCGAGGACCGTACAGGTGTTGAGGATGGCCACGTCGGCCACCTCGGGGTCCGGCGCGGGCCGATGGCCGCCCTCCCGGAGCGCCCGCTCGATCTCGCGGGCCTCACCTCTGTTGGAGGTGCACCCGTAGGTCTCGATGTGGTATCGGGCCATACACACAGCAGGGTACCCGCGGGCAAAAGCGCGACGGACCGCGACGGGAACCGACCGTCGGGCGGGTCGGAGCGGCGCTACCCCTGCCAGACGCGGACCGCTTCCTCGGTGCCGGCGCCGACCGCGAGCCCGTAGAACCCCACCGTCCGGTCGACGTGGGGCTTTCGGACGACTGCGACCTCCGGTGTCCCGCCCGCCGTCACGACGACCCAGCGGCTCTCCGACCCGCCGATAGCCAGCAGCCAGGCCGGCGTCCCCCGAACATCGGTGTCCACGGGGCGGGCGCCGCGGACCGACCCGCTCCCCGGGACGGCGCGGTTACCGCTCGCCTGCAGGTGCGTGTACGCGTCTGTCGCAGTCGACGGAGACAGCGCCGGTGTGCCCGAGGACCCCCCCGGCTCGGACAGCGCCGAACAGCCCGCGGCCCCCACGGGGGCGGCCGTCGCCAGCAGCGTCCGGCGCGACCACGGCATCGCCCCCCGTTCGCCCGTCGTCCGCAAAGAGGTGCGCTGGGCGTGTGCCGGCCGACCGGCTCGGGGTGGCAATCGCCCGACCGACCCTGCGACGGTAGCGTTAACACGCTCGCTACCCGTGTACAGGTGTGCGTATCCGCCCCTCCACCACCGGCGTGCAGGTCACCGCGCTCGGCGTCGCGGTGTTCGCGTCCGGCGTCTCCAGCATGGGGCTGGAGATCCTCGCCGGCCGACTGCTCGCGCCAACCTTCGGGAGCAGCGTCTTCACCTGGGGGTCGGTGATCGGCGTCTTCCTGGCGG
>CAZOWU010000269.1:0-2799 GCA_964583735.1 uncultured Halobacteriales archaeon
ACCTGCTCAAGCAGTTTCTCGCCGACGAACAGCTCCGGAAGACGGTGCTGGTCCCACTGGGGTTGGCTCTGCTGGCCTTCCCGGTGCTCCTCCTGGTTGCCGACTCCCCAGCCGTCGCCATCGGCACGATCGCCGCGGCGATCGGTTCCTACCTGCTGTACAAGGGGCTTGGTATCGACAGCTATCTGGCCGCGCTCCCCGGAGCGGTCCGCGGGGCGCTGTACTCGGGGCAGGTCGCACTGGTCACGTACGTCGTCGCGGCCGGGCTCGCGCTCGTGGGGGTGTTCGTCGGCGTGCTGGCCGCGTCCGGGCTCGATGGCTCCTCCCCCGACCTGATCCTCGGCATGCGCTTCAGCTACGACGCCATCCCCTGGCTGACAGCGGCGGCACTGACCGCGAGCGCCGGCCGTCTGCTCGACGAGTTCATCCGGGACGACGACCTCGGGGGCGCGTACGTGAACCTCCCCTTCGTGGCGGTGGCCGTCGGGCTCGCAGTCCGCGGGTTCTCGGCGTACTTCCTGGAGCGGTCGGGCGTCTTCGACTCCGCCAGTGTGCCGAGCGCGGACTTCGGGCCACTCTCGGTCGAGGGCTTCTCCCTCTCGCCCGGTGCACACCTCGCCCTGTTCATCCTCGCGAGTATCCTCATCAGCCTCGTCGGCGTCCGGGTCGCATCTTACGTCAGCGGCTCGGAGATCGAGATGGAGTTCGACGAGCCCAGTTCGTAACCCCTGTGTCCCGCCGCACCGAAGAGGGAACATGGACCAGCCACCGCCGGAGACAGTCAGTGCCCGCGGCCACGAGCACGTCCAGGCCACCCACGCCAGCACGTTCGAAGTGACGACCGACGACTACCTCACCCCGGCCGGCGACTGCATCCTCGCGGTCGCGGCCGACCGTGCGCCTGCGGACTTCGCCGACGCGTTCCTCGCCGCCTGCCGGGACCCCGACACGACGGTCACGGCCACAATCGAGGCCGGGGGACACAGCGAGCGGGTTGTCGGCCGCGGTCACCCCGACCTGACCTTCGACAGCGACCGTTCGGCGGTCTGTCGCACCAGCGACTACGTCGACGACCGGACGGTGATGGTCGAAGCCGAGCGCGCCGCGACCGACCTCGACCGGGACCTCGTCGCCGCCCTGGCCGGCGGCGCACCCTGTGAGTTCACGCTTGCGGTGTAGTGACCGGTTTGAAGCCTGGCTCAGAACGCTCAAATGTCTCGGTCCCCTCCGTACAGTGTGTCCCGTTTTCACGATGACGGCCGGTCGGTCAACCCGGCGGTCGGGCGCCGAGCGGACGGCGTCGCGACAACTGGAGCGGAGTCCGTCGAGTGGTGTTACGACGCCGTCGGCGCGGTTTCGCGGACGTTCGCGCTCACCGTCGAGGAGCTCGACGAACCGATGGCCCGCGAGGTGTGTATCGGCTATCTCATCTGTCGCGTCGCCGACACCGTCGAGGACGACCCCCGAGTCCCGTCCGCCGAGAAGGCGGCCCTCCTGCGAACCTACGACAGCGCGCTCGCCCCAGGCAACGATACCGGCGTCACGGACTTCCGCCGGCGCGTCGACCCGTGGCTGCCTGCCGACCCGGGGCCCGACTGGTCAGTCGTCGCGGAAGCGCCACGCGTGCTGGCAGCGCTCGATGGCCTCGGTCCGGCCGCCCGCGAGCGCATCGTGCCGCCCGTCCGGGAGATGGTCGGTGGGATGGCAGCCTTCGTCGACCGGTACGCCGGCGAGCCGGGGCTGCGGATCCAGACGACCGCGGAACTCGAGGAGTACTGCCAGTACGCCGCCGGGACGGTCGGGACGCTCGTCACGTCGCTGGTTGCTGCCGAGGCCGATACCCCGACCACCGAGCGCCTGCGCGAGACCGCCCGCTCGTTCGGGCTCTTGCTCCAGCTGGTCAACGTCGCCAAGGACGCTGGCGGGGATTACACCGACGAGGGCAACGTCTACCTGCCGGCGGCGTGGCTCGAGGAGGCCGGCGTCACCCCGAGAGACCTGGGTGACCCGGCGGCGGCCGACCGGGTCGCGCCCGTCATCGAGCGCGCCACTGCTCACGCGGAGACGTACCTCGACGACGCCCAGGCCTGGCTAGAGGCCATGCCCGAACACCGCGGCAACCGGCTCTCGGCGTGGGCGACGCCCTACCTGCTTGCTGTGGGGACCATCCGGGAGCTCGCCTGTCGGCCGGCCGACGCGGTCCGGGAAGGCGACGTGAAGGTGGAGCGGGCGGAGGTCGGTGCGGTACTGGAGGCTTTCGAAGCGGGCGCGACAGCAGCGGACCTCGGCGACCTGCGCGCCCGGGTCCGGGAGCGCCCCCTCAACGAGTATTGAGCCCACAGATACGCTTTTGCTTCTGCCCGGTCTAGCACGGGACATGACGGTTCTCTCCTTCGACGAGCGCGGCGTCGACGTGGTCTACGAAGGCACTGAATTCCGCCTTGAGAAGACGCTGGTCGAGGACGCTATCGGCAAATCCTACCCCGACGTGACCGACCACGAGGTCCTGCAGATCGTCGAACCCGACCCCGCGCTGTCGGGCGAGCCACAGCGGGTTGCCGACATCCTGGCCTGATAGTGATTATTGTACTCTTTTCGCGGCGCTTGCCGACCCCGATGCGGGCAATCGCCGGGACATCGGTACGACAATCACTATGAGTCACGGGGTGACGGCTCCTCCTCCCCCGTCCATCATCAGGCGCGATACCGAATAGCGAGCCGGGACGGGAGCGGCTGCCGGCACGGCGGACTCCCTTCTTCAGCGAGTGAGTCCCGCCGTTCGCGGCGTTGACGAGACGC
>CAZOWU010000270.1:0-2795 GCA_964583735.1 uncultured Halobacteriales archaeon
GACCACACCTTTCTGAACGTCCTCAAAGGCGCGCTGCTGGAGACAGAGGGCGTCACCGCCGCGACCTACGACATGAACCCCGAACAGTCCGGCGGCCAGACCGACCCGATCCTCACGGTCAAGACCGACGAGGCGACCGATGCGCTGGACGCGCTCGAGACGGGCGCCCAGCGGGTCATCGACAAGTCAGCTGACCTCCGGGACGCCTACGAAGCCGCTGCCTGAGAGCGACCCGCCGCGTCAGCAGACCACCTGAAGCAGGTACACCTGTCCGTCGGGGGTGGCGTGGAGGTCGAACCCGGTCCGTGTGCCCTCGACGGCGTCGGTCCCCGCCTCCTGTACCGACGACGCGACCAGCGCGTCACCGAGCGTCGACGCCGAGCTGAACGAGTCCGGGAGGATGCTCGCGGTGACGACGCGTGGTGACGTCTCGCAGGACCCCTCCAGGGCGCTCCGGACCCCGTCGCGCTCCTCGCTTGACACACCGTCGTCCTTCACGCGTTTCTGATTGAGAAACGCCGCGACCGCGTCGAGGTCGCCGTCGCGGGTGAGCGTCGGAGCGTCTGCCGACTCGCGCGCGTCGTTCAGCCGGGTCAGATACGACTGCTCGGCGTCGTCGAAGGAGACGGTGCCGGCGGCCGCGGCGTCACCCGGCACGTCCGAAACCTGGGGAACGCCGTCACCAAAACCGGGGATGGCGACGATGCCGGTGACCCCGAGCACGAACACCCCGGCGACGGCGAGCACCACCACGAGCCCGAGGAGATACCGGGGCGTCAGGAGGTCGAGATACCCCGGCACCTCGAGTTCGTCCTCGCTCACCTCCTGGCGTTGCAGTTCGAATTCGCCGTGGCCACAGCGACTGCAGGGCGGGTTGTGCTTGGTGTGCTCGCGACCACACGCCGTACAGACCCACATCGTCGCCTCCGAGCCCAGGGTCTCCTCGTCGTTCGCGACCGGAACGACCGCCCGCTCGAAACTCCCGTGGCCACAGTTGTCACACGGCGGGTCGTCTTCCTCGTGGGGTTTACCACACCACTCACACCGCCACTCCATCGCTACCAGCTAGTGGGTTCCGGGCGAAAAGGCTGCCGTTTGCCCGCCAGCGTCGCCGGTCGGGTGGCCCCGCTGCGACGAGACGGCTATGTGTCTGCGGTCCCACTGGTCTCCATGGGCGAGGACGGCCCGGCAGAAGACCGGATCGCCAAACTGGAAGCGAAGGTGGAACGGCTCGAAAAGAACGTCGACGAACAGCGGGAGGTGCTCAGCATCCTCGCGGCTGGCAAGCAGTCCGAAGCCCTTCCCGAGCTTGGCTGTCCGTACTGTGAGGAGGGACGGCTCGTCGGCAGCAGCGGCATCTCCTGGAAGCAGGTCGAGTGCACGTCCTGCGAGTTCAAGCAGTATCTCTGAGTCTACAGTCGCACCGGGATGTTGTGGTCGTCGAGGTGCTCCTTGACCTCGCGGATCGAGTACTCGCCAAAGTGAAAGATAGAGGCCGCGAGCGCCGCATCGGCGTCGGCTTCGGTGAACACCTCGTAGGCATCCTCCGGCCCGCCACACCCCGAGGAGGCGATGACCGGCGTCGAGACCGTGTCACAGACTGCCTTCATCAGCGGGATGTCGTAGCCGTCCTTGGTGCCGTCGGCGTCGATGGAGTTGACGAACAGTTCTCCGGCCCCTCGCTGTTCGGCCTCGCGGGCCCACGCGACCGCGTCCACACCAGTCCCCTCGCGGCCGCCCTTGACGGTGCACTCGAACCAGCAGGACTCCCCGTCGACCTCGGCGTAGTGTTCGCCCTCCCCGTCGAACCGGCGGCGGCCGTCGACGGAGATGACGATACACTGGCTGCCGAAGGCTGCGGCCCCCTCCCCGACCAGTTCGGGTCGCTCCAGCGCGCCAGTGTTGATCGAGACTTTGTCGGCACCCGCGCGCAGCGTCTCTTTGACGTCTCCGCGGGTCCGGATGCCGCCGCCGACGGTCAGGGGGATGAAGACCTCGTCGGCGACCCCCTCGACGACGTCGAGCATCGTCTCCCGGCCCTCCGCGGAGGCGGTGATGTCGAGGAAGACGAACTCGTCGGCGCCGGCCTCGTTGTAGCGTTTGGCCATCTCCACTGGGTCACCGGTGTACTGCAACTCCTCGAAGTTCACTCCTGTGTAGACCGCGGCCTCGCCGTTCTCGTCGGTGTCAACGTCGATACACGGGATGATGCGTTTTGTCAGCGTCATGGGAGTCTGGAGCCGCGGGCCCGGCGATCGGTCGGGGCTACCGGCGGGTCACACCTCTCTGGACGCCCCGCCGCCTGATAAATGGGTCGCGTCCGCTGCACAGAGCGGTTGGGGCGTGGGCTCTCCGGCCGGCCTCGGCTCACAGTGATTGTTATACCGATGTACCGGCGACTGCCCGCATCGGAGTCGGCAAGCCCCGGGAACAGACGACAATACTCACTATCAGTCGGCACTCTGGTTCGGGACGTACCGGCAGTCGGAGCAGGTCCACTCGCGGTCGAAAACGACGACGCCGCCACACTCCGGACACCGGTACGTTTCGGCTGCCGCATCCTGGGTTGTTGCCATCACCAGATACTCGCGTATCGAGCGTTATGAATGCTGTTATGGTATTGACAATATAATATAAGGCCGTTTAATTTGTCGACAGAGTACGTTTGGCGGGTGAGTAGTTGCTCTCAGGGGCTCGAGCGTCTCTCTTCGCTCTCACACCCCATCTCTCGGTTCCTGCATGATACGGTCGTGCGTAATTCTTTGCAAACCCACGAAGCAGAAGACGGGTTCCGT
>CAZOWU010000271.1:0-2795 GCA_964583735.1 uncultured Halobacteriales archaeon
CGACGACGAACTGGTGTACGAACACCTCCAGTCAGAACTCGAGTGGCTCGTGACGTTCCTTCGGGAAGTGCGGGACTACCTCGACGACCGGTAACGGTACAGGACCGTTCTGGCTCACTTGAGGAGCTGTTCCACCCGCTCGACGTCATCCGGTTCGTTCACGTTGCACCGCTGGCCCTCGTATCGGACAGCTTCGACCGTCGCACCCGCCCGCACGAGGATGCCCACGGCGTCGGCCAGTTCGTACTCTCCACGGTCGGAGGGCCGGAGTAGCCGGACCGCCCCGAACAGCTCCGCCGGGAGGACGTAACAGCCCGTCGTCGCCAGCCGCGAGGGGGGGTCGTCGGGTTTCTCGACCAGCCCGGTCACCCGCCCCTCGTCGACTTTGACGACCCCGGTCTCCCGGGCCGCCTCGGGCGTGACCTCCTCGACCAGCAACGCGGCGTCCACACCCGGCTCCGCCGCCCGCTCGACCGCCGCCCCGATCCCGTCCCCGAGGACATTGTCGCCGTTCAGAACGACGAACTGGCCGTCGACGTGGGGTTCGGCCTGTAACACCGCGTGAGCCAGCCCCTTTCGCTCGCGCTGGTGGGTGTACGTGACCGGCACACCGCGGAACTCGTCGCCGTAGTGGGCGACGATGCTGTCCATCTCGTAGCCGACGATTACGACAAGTTCTGCCACGCCAGCGTCCAGCAAGGTTTCGAAGACGTGTGTCAGCAGCGGCTGTCCGGCGACCTCGACCATCCCCTTGGGCCTGTCAGCCGTCAGCGGCCGCAGCCGCGTCCCCTCGCCCGCGGCCGGCACGACACCCTGCATTCCTACGACGCCCGCACGAGCGGCTCGTACCAGTCTCGGTTCTCGCGGTACCACTCGATGAACTTCCCCACGCCCTCCCGGATCGTGTGGTCAGGGTCGTAGCCGAGGACTTCCTGTGTCTTCGAGACGTCCGCGTGGGTGTGGTCCGCATCGGCGTCGTGGCGCTCTGCGTACTCGAGTTCGAGGTCGGGCGCGACCTGGTCGCGGACTGCGACGGCCAACGTCTCGATATCGATATTGTCCGACGAGCCGACGTTGAGCGTCTCCCCGTCGGCGGCGTCGGTCGACAGCAGTCGCTCGTTCGCGTCGACGACATCCGTGATGTAGGTGAAGTCCCGCGTCTGGCTCCCATCGCCGTAGACCACCGGCGGCTCGCCACGCACGCATCGCGAGACGAAATTCGAGATGGCCATGTTCGGGCGCATCCGCGGGCCATAGACAGTGAAATAGCGCAGCGAGACGGTCGGGAGGTCGTAGACCTCGTGGTAGGCGCTGGCGTAGCGCTCGGCAGCCAGCTTCGAGGCGCCGTAGGGACTGACGGGCGTCGTCGGGTCGGTCTCGCTGAAGGGGAGGGAGGCCTCGCCACCACCGTACACCGACGAGGAGGAGGCAAGCACGACGCGCTCGACGCCGTGTTCGCGGGCCGCATCCAGCACGTTCAGCGTCCCGTCGACGTTCACCGCGTCGTACGTTCGGGGCTCTGTGACGCTGTCACGGACGCCCGCCCGGGCGGCCTGGTGGTAGACGTAGTCTGCGTCCCCGACCAGGCCATCGACGAGGTCGGCGTCGCGTACGTCCCCCTCGACGAACTCGTAGTCCTGTCCCGCACGCTCGGCAACCTCGCGGTGGCGGTCGAGGGTGTGCTCTTTGATCCGCAGGTCGTAGTAGGGGTGCATGCTGTCGAGCACGACCACGTCCCGGCCAGTTCGAAGGAACCGCTCGGCGAGGTGGCCACCGATGAAGCCCGCCCCGCCGGTGACGAGAATTGTCATGCCCGTCTCAAGCCGGGCCACAGACAAAAAACCCGCCGACCTGCAAGTCCACGGATATCAGGACCGGATAGTTTCGATTACGTCACCGAACACCTGCCAGACTTGCCGGATCACGATCTTCAGATCGAACCAGAACGATTGCTTGCGGATGTACTCCAGGTCGTAGCGTAGCTTCCGGTCGGGTTCGTGGCCGGTCGCGTCGTTGATCTGTGCCAGCCCCGTCAGCCCGGGCTTGACGAACCACCGACTCGACCAATCCGCAACACCATGTTCAATATCCGCATCCAACTCCGGTCGCTCAGGGCGTGGCCCGACCACACTCATGTCGCCCACAAGGATCGACCACAGCTGGGGGATCTCGTCAAGGTGCGTCCGCCGCAACACGTTCCCCACCCGCGTCACCCGTGGGTCCACTCCGCCGACGTCCTCCTCGGAGAGCTTCACGCCCGTCTCGGCCTCGGCGTCAGGCACCATACTCCGAAACTTGTAGACGGTAAACGTGTCCCCGAACTCCGCGGTTCGGTCCTGACTGTACAGCACTGGTCCCGTCGAATCGAGTTTGACCGCGACCACGATAGCCCCAATCACCGGCGACAGTACGAGCAGTCCCCCACCCGCAAAGGCCAGGTCGAACAGCCGCTTCACCAGATGGTCCAGCCAGTCCCACGGCTCCAGGTCGATCGCGACCAGCTCCTCGCTCTCCTCGAGCCCGCGGGTCAACACGTGGTTCGCGTGCGCACGGTGGGCCAGCACCGACACGCCGTACTCGTGGCAGGTATCCAGCGCGCCGAAAAACTCCGCCCGGTCGGAGGCCCCAAAGGCCACCAGCACGGTGTCGACGTCCTCCTCGACGAGCACTTCCTCGAGCCGCGAGAGCCCGCCCAGCCGCGGGAGGTCGCCGAAGGCCTCCACGCCCTCGGCCGCCAGCTGGCCCCCGTCGGCCAGCCCATGGGAGGGTGACCCGTCGCGCTGGTAGGGGCTCGG
>CAZOWU010000272.1:0-2790 GCA_964583735.1 uncultured Halobacteriales archaeon
GGTACTCGCGTTGCTCAACGACGAGTACGCCCGGGCGATCCTCACGGAGACCAGCGCCGAACCCATGTCCGCGAAAACACTGAGCGAGCGATGTGACGCGTCGTTGACCACTATCTACCGGCGTATCGACCGCCTGAAAGATTGTGACCTCGTCGAGGAACAGCTCCAGCCCCAGCCCGACGGCAACCACTACAAGCTTTTCGTCGCCCGCCTGGATTCCTTCGCGGTGGAGTTCGAGGACGGCGAGATGCACACCAAACTCGAGCGCGCGGAGGCCGAGGACCCGGCCGACCGCTTCACCGAGATGTGGGAGGAACTATGAGTTCGCACCTGCTGTCCGCGGCGGTGCTCGTGGTTTCGCTGGGCTCGGTCGTGCTCGGGCTGGTGGTCGGCTACCAGGCCTACCGCGGCTTCCGGCGCAACAACAGCCGGTCGATGCGCCTGCTGTCGGCCGGGCTGATCCTCCTGACTGCCGTCCCCTTCACGCTGACCTTTCTCACGACGCTTCTGGTCCGCCTCGACGCCTCGCTCGTCGGGTTCAGACAGCCGGCGTTCCTGCTCGCTCAGACCCTGCAGTTCGCCGGTCTGGCCTTCATCACCTACTCGCTGTACCAGCGGTAGCGGACGCGCCTGCGGCCCCCAGGGCGGGCATGGGAGCGGGGTCCGAGACGGTTGCGGGGACACACGCGTCGGCACTGTTGGCCACAGAACGGGCCACGTCGGCGAGCGCCTCCCGCGGGACTGTCCCGGCGACCGAGTACTCGGCGGACCCGCAGGTCCAGACGACCCGGCCGACCTGCCCCGACGTCCCGAAGCGGCCGGTCCGGTTGCCCACCGACACCGGCTCGCCGGTCACGGTATCGAACTCCGAGCCGTTGCCTGCGGTGACGGAGATGACGTTCAGACCGCTCGTGTACCGGAGTGTCACCCCCGTCCGGTCGGGGCGGACGGTCAGCTGTGCTTGCGAGAGTTCGAACTGGTCGGGGACAGAGGGGTCGGGGACCGGGAAGCTCGTCGCCGCTGCCAGCGCCGCCCGCGACTCGTAGGAGGCGACCGCCGCGGTCGTGCGCTCGGGCTGTGCGCCGGCCGGCGAGTCGAACTCGAAAATGCCAGGTGGCAGGGCGGGCTCGAAGGCGACCTCGGTGATCTCCTGCGAGATGACGGTCCGGTTCCCCTCGAACTCGAGGGTCGTGTTGGACCTGAGCGGAACGAAGTACTCGGTGTCGAGCCAGACGGTCTGTTCGGTGATAGAGGTGGTGGCGTTCGTGGCGGGCGTCAGGGAGACGACGTAGGCCTCCCGGCCGGCAACCGTCGCGGTCCCGTCGTAGGACGCCTCCAGTTCGCCAGTGGTGTTCTCCACGGCCGAGGCGCTCTCCGAGCCCGGAACCACCGGGAGGGGCGAGACCCGCGAGGACGGGTCCTCACCGTTGGCGGCGGAGACAATGCTCCGGACAACCGCCCGCTGTCGGGGGACGACCTGGGGGTCTGCCTGTGTGACCCTTGTCACGGTGTTCCTCGTCGCGTTGTAAAGCCAGGCCACGCTCCCGTTGTAGACGCGGAGGTTCCCGGCCCGGCCGGGTGGCGCGAGTACCTCCGACCGGAGTGTTCCCGAGTCGGGACTCACTGTGTTCCGGACGCTGACAGTCCGCGTCTCTCCCGATTCGTCGTACGTGACCGTGTAGGTCGCGTTGTACGCGTCGAGGTCGGTGTAGCGCTGGGCCGCCTCGTCGGCAGGCGGGATTGGGTTGCCGGCAGACAGGAGGAGCCCCGCGCCGAGTGCTAGCGCTACCACGACACCGACCCCGGCGAGGACGATTCCGGTCGACTGGCCGCGCGGTCCGGTTACCATGACGTCACCGATATGTTGCACGTTCGAATGGTCGGGGACAAATGCCTGACGGGTTCCAGCGGGCGGGGCGCTGACGGAGGGCCTAAGAGCGCGACGGGCCTACGAAGGGGTGATGAGTGAGGCACTGCTGGTCGTCGCCCACGGGTCGCATCTGAATCCGGCCTCAAGCACACCTGCACAGGACCACGCCGACCGGATCCGCGCCGCGGAGACCGTCGAGGAGGTCCGGGAGGCCTACTGGAAAGAGGAGCCGTCGCTGCGCAACGCCCTCCGGACCGTCGTCGCAGAGGAGGTGTACGTCGTCCCGCTGTTCGTCAGCGAGGGCTACTTTACCGAGCAGGTCATCCCCCGCGAACTCCGCCTGGACTTCGAGGCCACGGACTGGGACTCAGACGGGACCAGTGCCGACTCGGTCACCCTCGAACCAGCGGACGTCGACAAGACGGTCCACTACTGCGGACCGGTCGGCACTCACGACGCGATGAGCGACGTCATCGTTCGGCGCGCCGAGAGCGTCACCGGCGACCCCGACGTCGGGTCGGACGTGGGCCTGGCGGTCGTGGGCCACGGCACCAAGCGCAACGAGAATTCTGCGAAGGCCATCCAGTACCACGCCGACCGGATCCGTGCCCGGGACCGCTTCGCCGAGGTCAAGGCGTTGTTCATGGACGAAGAGCCCGAGGTCGACGACGTGACCGACTACTTCGGTGGCGAGGCACAACGCGCTTCGGAACGGTCGAGCGGGCAGGGCCCGCGAGACATCGTGGTCGTCCCGCTCTTTATTGCGGACGGCTACCATACCCAGGAGGATATTCCGGAGGATATCGGGCTGGTCGAGGGCGACGACGGGCGCGGGACGTACGACGTGCCGGCCAGGGTCGACGGTCACGACATCTGGTACGCCGGTGCGATCGGCACGGAACCACTGCTGGCCGACGTGG
>CAZOWU010000273.1:0-2770 GCA_964583735.1 uncultured Halobacteriales archaeon
ATCTTGCACGCCACTCCTCTCAAATTTTGAGAGTTTCAACGAAGCCAATAGCCTCATTCCAGGCTTTCGGCGTGTTCGTACTCCTCCGGCCGCGCCTCCGGATGTCCCCCGTCGAGTTCGATTTGCCAGCCGTGTAACACGGTTGGATCCTCAAGCGCGTTCGTGAGCGTGGTTCTTACGTCGAGAACGTCAACCCCGTAGTAGTCATTCGGGAGGCCGTGGAGGTACTGTAACGCCGTCTCGAAGAGGCTACGCATACCGTCGTCGTTCTCGAAGTCAAAGTGCTTGTACGCACCTGCCGCAACTTGCACCATTCCGTGGAGAAATTTGCTTTCCGCATTACCGCTCCCGTAATTATACCATTCTGCCTCGAAACAATCGTGCGCTTCGTGATACTCCTCAGAGTTGTATAGACGGACACCATGGACAACTGCCCGCCGAAGGGTTCCATGTTCCCACCCGTTGGATTCGGCTTGCTCGGCCCGCCAGCCCGTCGGGTCCCCCGAGACCGGCGGCCCGACGGTGTCGTCGCGGGTGTGGTCGTCCATCGTCCGTACGTGAACCGCCGGGGGCCTCAATCCGTCGATACTAACAGCTCACCGGACGGGGCGAGCGCGCCTCCGGACTGTGTCCCACACTCCACGTAGACCGCGCCCCGCTCACTCCATGTAGCCAAGCTGCTGGAGGCGCTCGCTGACCTCCTCGCCCGCGTCGCGGTCCTCCTCGCCCGGTGCCGGGAGTGGGTCGCGGCGGGTCGGGTCGGGGTCGCCGGCCAGCACCGGAAGGGCGTCACCGGTCATGTCAGCCGGCACCGCACAGCCGTGGGCCGCGAGAATCGTGGGTGCAATATCCAGGATCGACACCCGGTCGAGTTCGCCACGGGCCTCGAAGGCCGGCCCGCTGGCGACGAAGATGCCGTGGCGGGTGTTCTCGGCGGCCCACCGGTCCGGGCCGGTCGTGACCTGGCCGCCGCCGACCCCGTCGTTGACGTGGACACCCGGGCGCATGTCGACGACGACCGCCGGCCCCTCCTCGACGTATGGCCCCGCGTAGACCTCCTCGCCGCGGTAGACGCCGTCGAACAGCGGGCCCTGCTCGTCCTCGACGGTCCGCAGGTCCGCGACGAGCTGGCCGGCGACGCCGTCGACGTCGAAGGCTGGGTTCACGTAGATGGGCCCCTGTCCGCTCGCGACAGCCTTTGTTCGGGGGAGGTCGACGGCGTCGAGTTTCCGGTCCCGCTTCAGCCCGTCGCTCTGTGGGACGAGTTTCTGGACACGCTCGGGGACCACCCGCGCCAGCGTGTCCACGAGGCCGAAGCGCTTCGCGACCCGGAGGACAGTCTCGCGGTCCAGGCCGACCCGCGCGAGGGAGTCGTCGACGGTCCGGGTGCGGGTCTGGTAGCCCTGCCCGGCGAGCCACTCGTTGACGTAGAACTCCGTCGTCGTCGGCGCGCTGCCGTGGTCGGACATCAGGACGAGGGTACAGTCCAGTTCCCGAAGCCGACCGAGCCACTCGTCGACCAGTTCCCACGCCCGCTTCGTTGGCTCCTCGTCCCAGAAGAAGTGCTGGAGAACGTTCAGATAGAAGAGCGTCACGTGGACGAAATCGAGCTCGCGCTCCTCGAACAGAGCAAGGGCCACCTCGAAGCGGGTGTCGAGCAGGTCGAGGATGGCGTCGACTTCGGCGCCGCGCTCGTCGTTACCTGACAACAGCGGGTCGGGGTGGACCTCGTAGTCAAAGCGCTCCCGGAGCTCGGCCGCGAGGTCCTCCGGATAGGTGTAGCCGGAGTCGATGCTGCGGTACTCCCCCTCGACGGCGTCTGGGCCGCCGGCGACGACTACCCCGTCGACCTCCCGGGGCGGGTACATCGTGGGCATGTTGACCACGCCTGCGGACTGCCCCTCGTCGTTGAGGTAGTCCCAGAGCTCGGCGCTCTGGAAGTCCCCGCCCTCGGCCACCTCGATGCGGCCCTCGGCGAGGTCGACGTGCTCGAACCAGAAGACGCCCAGCCCTCCGGGGTCCTTGCCGGCAGCGTAACACTTCCAGTTCGGGAACGTGACGGGGGGGAGACAGCTCCGGGTGCCCGCCCAGGACCCCGCCTCCCGCAGGGCAGCCAAGTTGGGTAGGTCGCCGGCAGCCAGCCACGGGTCGAGGAGCCGCCAGCTGGCCCCGTCCAGCCCCACGACGAACGTCCGTGTCATCGGCCGGAAGGAGGCGGGGGAGTCACTAGTCCCTTTCGAACCCTTCGATAGCTCTAAGTGTCGACGGGAGCGTGGTTCCGATAGTGCGAACAGTCGCCGTCGTCCCCGCGTACAACGAGGCCGATACGGTCGGGTCTGTCGTCGACGGGACCGCCGGCCACGTCGACGAGGTCGTCGTCGTCGACGACGGCTCCACGGACGGCACCCCGGCAGTCGCCCGCGACCACGGCGCCACCGTCATCGAACACACGTTCAACACGGGTGTCGGTGGCGCCGTCAGGACGGGGTACCGGTACGCTATCGAGCAGGACTACGACTTCGTCGTCCAGGTTGACGCCGACGGCCAGCACGACCCCGACCAGGTCCCCGACCTACTGGCAGCGGCGACCGACGGCGACTGCGACATGGTGGTCGGCAGCCGGTACCGGAACGAGAGTATCGAGGAGTACCCCCTCGTCCGGCGGGCGGGTATCCGGTTCTTTACCGGCGTGGTGAACACGCTCGGCGGTGTCCAGGTGACCGACGTCACCAGCGGCTTCCGGGTCTACCGGGTCTCGATGCTCCGGAAC
>CAZOWU010000274.1:0-2765 GCA_964583735.1 uncultured Halobacteriales archaeon
GTCCCCTCGACGACCAGCGTGGGGTAGATCTTCAGGTAGTCGGGCCGGAACTCCGGGCGCTCGAAGATGCGGCGGAAGTCCTCCAGGCACATCTCTGTCGACATGCCGGGCTGGCCGGGCATCATGTGGAAGCCGACTTTGAAGCCGGCGTCGCGCAGGCGGCGGTTGGCGTCGATTGATGCCTGGGTGCCGTGGCCGCGGTGCATTTCCCTGTTGATCCGCTCGTAGGTGGTCTGGACGCCCACCTCGACCTTCGTCCCACCGAGGTCGAGCATCCGGTTCACCTGTTCGGAGCCACACCAGTCGGGCTTGGTCTCGAACGTCGTGGCGACGTTTCGCACGTCGGCGGTCTCGTTCTCGGCGATGACGTCCTCCAGGTAGCGGAACTCGTACTCCTCGGGGTCCTGGGCGAAGCTGACCCCCTCGGCGGGCTGGGGCTCGCCGCTGGGCTCGTAGTCGTTCATCGCCTCCAGCGCCCGCTTGACGAAGTGCTCCTGGTAGTCGTGGCTCCGGGCGGTCATCGTCCCACCCATCAGGATGAGCTCGACCTTGTCGACGGGGTGGCCGATCTGGCGCAACTGTTCGAGTCGGAGCCGGACCTGGCCGTAGGGGTCGTAGTCGTTTTGCTTCCCACGGGCGGCCGCCGGCTCGTGGCCGGTGTAGCTCTGGGCGCTGGAGAACTCCGAGTCCGGGCCGCCGGGACAGTACAGACACTTTCCGTGGGGACACCGGTGGGGCGAGGTCATGATTGCGACCGGCGAGACTCCCGAGGCCGTCCGGACCGGCTTGCGCTGGACGACCGCCGCGACCGCATCGCGGTGTTCCTCGGACGCGTAGTCGATCAGATCGGAGTTCTGGGGCACCTTCGACGCCGAGTACTCCCCACAGACCTCTTTTTTGGCGGTCTCGAGGCCGTCGCTGTCGACCTCGTCGGCGAGGATCCGGTCGACGAGCTCCTCACAGACTCGCTCGAACGTGTCGATTCCGGCCGCGTCGCTGCTCATTGGTGTCCCGTAGTCGAGGTAGCCGCCTAAGAGTGTCGCTCCGATGTCCGGGCGCGGCTCCGGGCCGCCGGCCAGCTACAGCTTTTCCGCCAGCGCGTCGAGCAGCGCCGCCTCGGTGGCCTCGCGCTCGCCGGCGAGGAACTCCACGCGACCCTCGCGGGCGCCGCGGGCGTCCATCCCTGCCCCAGGGGCATCTTCCTTGGCACGCTCGACCAGCGTGCGCACGTCGATGTCGCCACGGACGAAGGCCTCGTCGGTGCCAATGCCAAAGAGAGCGGCCGCCTCGCCGCGGTGACGCCGGTACAGCTCGTCGAGCAGCAGCCGGTCCGGCGGGAACTCGTAGCGGTGGGTGTAGTCGTCGGTATCCAGCACCAGCACCGTCTCGCCGCCGACCTCGCGGGTCCCGATGTTGGCCTCTGCGGTCTCGACCTCGGCGCTCATTCGCTCGCGGAACTGCTCGCTGACGTGCTCGACGAGGTCACCCTCACCCTCGCCGTAGAGCAGGTCCGCGACGAGTTCGCGCTTGTCCTCGTAGGACTGGTAGTACGCCTCCAGCGCGACGGCCTCGCGCATCCGGGTGGTCTCTTCGGGGCCGTACCCCGCCTCGCCGGCGATGTCGACGTACGTCTCGGGGGTCTCTTCCCAGAAGCTCACCGCCGGGAGGTGACGAAGCTCTTCGCGGGCGTCGCTGTCGACGTGAGCCGCCAGCGTCGCGGCGAGTGCTGTCGCCGTCGTCTCCCCCTCCGCAGGTGTCGCGAGGACATCGACGGTCTCCGCGATGTCGGCATCGACCTCCTGCTCGTCGACGAGCACGCGGCGTGCATCGTACACGCGCAACAGGTCGAGGGCGTCCTGGGACTCGGCGGTGCCGCCGGCGGCCAGGAACACGAACAGCGGGAACTGCTCGTCGTGGCGTGCCCGGTTCGAGAGCATGTCCGTCACGTCCCCCGTGGCGTCGTCCATGTCGTACACCGAGCCCTCCAGGGGCCGCCGGTCGAAGTAGTGGTACTCCGCGTCGGCCCCGGTGTTGTGCTCGCGGACAAGCGGGAGCGTCGCACGTTCGAGGGCCACGCCAGCCAGGTAGCCGTCGGCGGTGGCGCTGTGCCGGACGATGACCGGGCGCCCCTCCAGCACCGCGCGCCGGACGGCGGTCGCGGCGTCGCGCAGCCCGTCGAGCGCGGATTCGACGGCCGGGTCGTCCGCCAGCGGCTCGGCCTCGTCGGGCCGGGCCCGCTTGAGCATCGCCTCGTCCATCCGCTCGGTGACCGCGTCGCGCTCCTCCTCTTCGAGGACCACCAGCCCCTCGGTCTCGACCTGCAACTCGCCGCGTCGGCGCTCGACTTCGCCCTCGAGGCGGACCACGTCGTCCTCGCCGGCCTCGGGGTACGCGCGGACGCCAGCCTCCTCGAAGGCCGCGCAGTCGACGGTGCCGGTCTCGTCGCGGAGTTCGAACACCGTCGGGCCCGAGGTCTGCCGGGCGGAGACGACCTCGCCCTCGATGCGGACGCGTTCGCCAACGCGGTCGGAAAGCGAGTCGATAGTCACCTGCTCGAAGGTCGGCGTCTCGTCGGCGGGTCCGGTCGATCCCGCTGACTCGGCCGCTGGAGACGCTTCGGCCTCGGGCTCGGGCTCTGTCTCGGCTTCGCCGTCGCCGGACCGGTTGTCGACGCTTCCGGCACGGGCTGACCGGTCCTCAGTCTGCGCTGCAATGGCGCCCGCGCGGGGGTCTGCTTTCCCGGCCTCCTCCGAACTCCCGGCCTC
>CAZOWU010000275.1:0-2761 GCA_964583735.1 uncultured Halobacteriales archaeon
GAATCACGCCGTCCCGGGGTGGCAGGTATCTTCACGAAGGGACAGCCGGCAGTATCAGAACGCAGAGCGTTCCCATGTGCGGCCGAGACGCGAAGCGTCTCGTCAACGCCGTGAACGGCGCGATTCTCTCGCTGAACAAGATAGCCGGCGGACGCGCGGCACGGTAAACTTAAGTGTATCCTCCGGCCAGCCCCCGTAGAGGATAGCCCGATGGTGCGAAAGAAGAAACTCAGTCCGAGTGGGGCCAAAGACGAGGACGGCGAGTACCACAACGTGCATATCAACCTCCACGAGGACGAACTCGCCGTCGCCGGAATGGAGATCGGCGACGAAGTGTTCGTCCGTGTCCGCGACAACAAGATCATTATCCAGAACGCCGACCAAGACGACGTCGAACACGAGTTCTAGATGGACGTCTACGACGCTGCCAGACCCCTCCTGTTTTCGCTGCCGGCCGAGACCGCCCACCGGGCGGTCCACCGGCTGCTCCGGACGGTCCAGACAACACCTCTCCGGCGGGCACTCGCTGCCCGCTACACGGTCACCGACGACCGGCTCCGGACCGGCGCGTTCGGCCAGTGCTTCCCCAACCCCGTCGGCGTGGCCGCCGGCTTCGACAAGAACGCCCACCTCCCGTCCGCCCTGCAGGCGCTCGGCTTCGGGTTCGTGGAGGTCGGTGGCGTCACCGCTCGGCCACAGGAGGGAAACGCCCGCCCGCGGCTGTTTCGCCTGCGCGAGGACGAGGCGCTGGTCAACCGGATGGGGCTGAACAACGACGGCGCCGCCGCCGTCGGGGACCGGCTGGCTACCCTCGACGTCGATGTTCCGGTCGGGGTGAACATCGCCAAGAGCGAACACGTCTCCCGCGAGCGCGCGCCCGCCGACTACCGCGAGACCTACGAGCAGGTCACCGCCGGCGACTTCTTCGTGGTGAACGTCTCCTGTCCCAACTCCCAGGGCTTTGCGGAGCTCCAGAACCGGGCGGCGATGGCCGACATCTTCGCCGAACTGGTCGATGCGGGCGCCAGCCCGCTGCTCGTGAAGCTCTCGCCGGACCTGCCCGAGCCCGCCGTCGTTGACGCCTTGGAGCTTGTCGAGGAGTTCGGCCTCGACGGCGTCGTCACCACCAACACTTCCACCGACCGGCCCGACAGCCTGCGCTCGCCCAACACGAGCGAGCAGGGCGGCCTCTCCGGCAAGCCCATCGCGGACCGGGCGACCCGGATAGTCCGCTTTGTCGCCGAGCGCGTCGACGTCCCCGTCGTCGGCGTCGGCGGCGTCGCCACCGCTGCGGACGCCTACGAGAAGATCCGTGCGGGCGCAAGTGTCGTCCAGCTCTATACGTCCCTGGTCTACGAGGGACCCTCCGTCGCCCGCGACATCAACCGCGGGCTACTCGACTTGCTGGAGCGAGACGGCTTCGACTCCGTCGACGAGGCCGTCGGCGCAGACCTCTGACTACCGCAGGGCGACCAGCCCGCGCCCGGAGGCAACGTAAACGGTCCCGTCGACGACCGCGGCGCTCGCCAGGAGCGCACGTCTGTCCATGAATGGTATACGCCGTCGTATCTGGACGCCGGCAGTCATACTGCCGGCTGTACGTCTGTGAAGAATCTCGCCATCCCAGGGTGGCAAGTCTCTTCACGAAGGGACAGCCGGCAGTATCAGTGTTGTGGACAGCGTCGTTCAACGGAACGGCGACAGCGGGCCGCCACCGTCTCGGTGCCTACGACAGCGCGTCCAGCTCGAACTCGAAGGCCACGACCGGCACCTCCAGGTCGTGCTCGACCAGCACGGCCGGGTGGATTTCGCCGATGACTCCCGCCCGGTCGCCGTCGAGGACGACCTCGGCGGTGCGGCCGTCGATAAACGTCGGGTGGTCGGTCGCCGGAGTCTCGAGGGCCTTCCCGAAAGCCGTCGCGAGCCCCTGGAGGCGGGCCTTCGCATCCTCGTAGGAGACGTCCGTGCGCGCAAGGACAGCCGCGACGGTGCGGCGCTCGGCCGCGCCCGTGTTCGCACCCTCGTCGACCTCGGCCCCGAGGCCGACCTCTGCCAGGTCCTGTGGGTACGAGCGGTGGGTGTTGTTCTCGAGTACCATCATGAGGGAGGGGAGCGCCCACGTCCGCAGGATGGTGTAGTCCTCGCTGTAGGGCTCGCGGATGGTCACGGGCTCGCCGCCACCCACACAGTCGTCGTCAGCGTCGACACGCATCCGCTCGAAGTTCTCGGCCTCGTTTGTCATATGGAAGTTCAACAGGTCCTCGAAGCCCAGGCCCACGAGGGCGTCGCGAGCCGCATCTTCCAGCCGGGAGCGGTCGTGGCGCCCGCCGACCGTCGAGACGTCGGGGTAGCGGGGCTCCAGCTCGTTGAACCCGTAGGCCCGCCCGATGTCGTCGATAACGTCGAGCGGGTGGAGTGCGTCCACGCGGTACGGCGGGACCGCCACATCGTAGGCTGGCTCGCCGTCGGCTTCCACGGGCTCGGCGTCCAGCCCCGCCCGCTCGGCACAGTCGACGACGGTCCCCTCGTCCAGGTCGACGCCGAGGACCCCCTCGACGCGGTCGTGGGTGACAGTCTTGGTCTTCGTCGAGAGGTCGGGCCGGTCGAGCGTCCGGCCAGCGTGTTCGCCGGGGCCGTCGCCGGCGTACTCGACTTCGACGCGCTCTATCTGCGCGCCGCGGGCTGACAGCGCGTAGCAGACGATAGTGAGCATCCGGTCGACCGTCCACTGGTCGGTGCCGGTCATCTCGACCAGGAGGTC
>CAZOWU010000276.1:0-2719 GCA_964583735.1 uncultured Halobacteriales archaeon
AGCGACAACCGCATCACCGCTACTGGGACCTACAATGTCGAACAACTGACTGATGACCCGGCGGGGCAAGAACTCTCGGAGGCAGCGGCTGCGGAGCTGGTGTCGCCAGAGGCGCTGACGTTCCAGTATGAGCCGCCACGTGGCCAGCAGTTCGGTGAACTCTGGGTGAGAGTCACCGAAGATACCGACGCGGCTGGGATCCGGGTAGAGGCTGATTCGGGCGGATACACCGAGATCCAGCCACAGGAGCGGTCTGTCAGCGCCGATGACAGTGTTGCAGTCCAAGTTGATCCGGAAGGGGACTCGGTGACCGTCTTTGCGGTTAACAGCGAGGGTGCGGTCGGTGAGCTCACGACGTTGTCCGTCCCTACAGACGAGTTGTCTGAGACAGCGGCCAGCCAGGCGGTTCCGGCAGATGCGCTGTCGTTTAGTTACGAGTCCCCTGATACCGGTGACCTCGGGTCACTCACGGTGGAAGTCGTTGCCGACACGGACGCCAAGACACTCGTCGCACAACCACAGGAGGCACCGGGCGTGTTCGCCGACCGCGTCGGTTCGCTGACCAGCGACGAGCCGGTCGATGCTGGTACAACTCTCGAGACAGCCGTAGAGCCAGAGGGCGACGAGGTCACTGTGTATGCGACTGTCGACGGTGCCACTGGTGAGGTTGCCCGCTGGCAAGGTCCCAAGTAACCAGCTGATTCTGTTCCCGGGTATTCATGCCCGTCGTGCGAGATACGCGCCCTCTATCCGATGCTGAACACATCCTGATCCAGACATTTTCTTGTGGTCAATTCTGCAGGTGATGTCGGCTGGGAAGTACCGACAGTACTTCCAGGGCGTCCCGAACGACTTCTGCGGGGTCGACCTGCTGGACGTGCGGAGCGTCGTCACGAACGCACTGGAGAATCCGGATGCACTGGACAGCTGGCAAATCGAACTCGACGGGGGGTATCCGGAGGCGCGGACGGAGGATGACGAACACGCCGAGCAGCTCGAGTGACCTGGAAGGGCTGTGATGTAACTGTTAAGTGCGCCCTTGGAGATGGTGTGTCCATGGCTCCCACGGAGCGGCTGGACGCGTACCACTTCTACGAACAGGACTGGGACAGTTACGAGCAACTGCGCGAGGCCTTCGAGTGGGAGGTCCCCGAGCGGTTCAACATCGCCGCCTACACCTGTGACCGGTGGGCCGAAGAGCGGGGGCGGGTGGCGGTCTTCGGCGAGGACGCCGCGGGCAACGAAAAAGTATACACCTTCTGGCGGCTCCAGCAGGAGGCAAACCGGCTGGCGAACTACCTCGCGGACGCGGGCGTCGAACGCGGCGACCGGGTCGGAGTGAACCTCAATCAGCGGCCGGAGACGCTGGTAGCCCACATCGCCTGCTGGAAGATGGGCGCCGTGTCGGTGCCGCTGTCGCTTCTGTTCGGCCCGGAAGCCATCGAGCACCGCCTCGGGGACTGCGACGCCGTCGCCTGCATCGTCGAGGAGGCAAACGTCGACGCCCTCCGGGAAGCTGACCTGCCGGCCCTGGAGACAGTCCTCACACTCGGCGACGTCGACCACCGGAGCGACGAGGCGGACCTGCACGCCGCCATCGAGGACTGCCCGCGCGAGTTCGAGACCGTCGACACACACGCCGAGGACGACGCGATCATCATCTACACCTCGGGGACCACCGGCCCGCCAAAGGGCGTCCTGCACGCTCACCGCTTCCTGCTGGGCCACCTCCCGGTCACCGCTGCAGGATTCCTCGAGACCGGGACGTCCGAGGACCGGCTCACGTGGACGCCGGTGGAGTGGTCGTGGGTCGGCTCGCTGTTCTCCGTGGTGGTGCCGACGCTGTACTACGGGCAGCCGGTTGTCGCCTACGCCGGCGGCCAGTTCGACCCTCAGACGGCGTTTCGTACTATCGAGAAGTACGGCGTCACCTACTTTTCCGCGCCGCCGACGGCGCTGCGGATGATGATGCAAGCTGAGGACCCCGACCACGATTTTACCGAGCTACAGAACGTCGGCTCCGGGGGCGAGTCGGTCGGAGAGGGCATCCGGACGTGGGCCGCCGAGACGTTCGGGATCGACGCCATCGAGGAAGCCTACGGGCAGACGGAGGCGAACCTGCTCGTGTCCGAGCGTACCGAACTCGTCGAGCACAGGGAGGGAAAGATGGGGCCTGCGGTGCCGGGCCACGAGGTCACTATCGTCGACGAGCGGACCCGGGAGCGACTCGGGCCGGGGGAGGTCGGTGAGATCGCCGTCCGCTACGAGGACAACCCCGTCTGTTTCAAGCAGTACTGGGACCGGCCGGAGAAAACCGACCGGAAGGTCCAGAACGGCTGGCTGCTCACCGAGGACCTGGGGACCGTCGACGAGGACGGCTACTTCGAGTTCGTCGGGCGGACCGACGACGTGATCATCTCCTCGGGGTACAAGATCGGCCCGGAGGAGATCGAGGAGACACTTGCCGGTCACGACGCCGTCGCCGACGCCGGCGTCATCGGCGTCCCCGACGACGAGCGCGGGCAGGTCCCGAAGTCGTTCGTCGTCACCGCCGACGACCACGACCCAGACGACCTCGGGAGGCGGCTCCAGACATACGTCCGCGACCGGCTGGCAGACTACGAGTACCCCCGCGAGATCGAGTTCATCGACGACCTCCCGCGCACGAGCACCGAGAAGGTCCGGCGCAGAGACCTCCGGAAGCGCGAGGGACTCGTCG
>CAZOWU010000277.1:0-2687 GCA_964583735.1 uncultured Halobacteriales archaeon
TCCTCGCCGGTCTCGACGACCGTCCCGGCGGGCTCGTGGCCGAAGATCTGTCCCTGCTGGGGCAGCACGCCGACCCAGCTCCAGTCCCCCTGCCAGACGTGCCAGTCCGACCGGCAGATCCCCGACGCCTCTGTCTCGACGACGACGTCGCCCGACCCACACTCCGGCTCGTCTACCTCGGTAATATCGAACGGTTCGTCGACATCCTGGAAAACTGCTGCGCGCATTGTACTCGGGACCGTCTCCTGAGGCGACCATAAAGGTGTGTGTCGGCGCTCGCCCGCCGCTGGACGGGTCGCTCTTGCCTTACTGGCCGTTTTTCCGGCTCTCGTGACCTTCTCGGGCCCGTTCGCGCCACTCCTGCTCCTGGCGGCGCTCGGCGACGTGACGCCTCCCGCCGGCGACCGCCTCGCGCGTCCGCTCCTCGAAGCCGGCTAAGTCGGCCAGAAACCCTTCCTCGAAGGTCTCCAGCAGGTCGTACGTCCACCGGTCGTCGATAGCTCCCCGGGGCAGGCACTCATACTGGAGCGCGTCCGCCAGTTCCTCGTAGCCACACGCTCGCAGCTGTCCCTCCGCCCGCGCGAAGTGGTCCATCGCGTGGCCGGTCTTGTGGTGGACGCCGACCAGGTCGCCGTGAGCGCGCCGGAGCCACTCCAGGCCGAGTTCGACACTGTGCAGCGCCTCGCGCTCCGCTTCGTCGAGGTCCGGCAGTTCCTCGCCCTCGTCTCTCTGTACCATGAGCCATGCTACCACACCGCGAGATAAAACAGTTGTCACCAGTCTGGAGGGGGTGGCCGGCTACAGGGCGTTCTCGACGGCGTCGGCGACCTGGCGAGCCCGCCTGGCCAGCGGTTCGGGGACCTCACCGGCGTCGACCGCGGCCGCGAGTTCGTCGTCGTCGACCCGCTCGACGGTCCCGTCGGGGCGTTTGACCACGTCGACGTGGAGGTCGACGTAGCGGACGGCGTCCGGAAACACCTCCACGGGGGTGCAGACGTTGACGTAGGTTCCCCGGGCCTCCCCGTCGGTGCTCCGGTAGACCGTCGGGTACCACCACTTCCCCTCGGTCAACTTCGTCACCGCGACGTCGCCGGGCCGGCGCTCGGTCCCCAGCGCGTCGTATGTTCCCCGCGAGACCATCTCCCGCTGGACCCGCACCGTCCCGTCTGGGTCGCGGTCGACGACCTCTGCCTCGCCGAGGACGACCCGCCGGCCGTCGGGTTTGCCGTGGTCGAGCCGCACCGTGTCGCCCTCCTGGGGCCCGAACTGCCGGGCGACCGCGTCGAAGGGAACGTCGGTGTCGGTCCCGCCACTCCCGCTCTCGCCGGCGGTTCGACTGCTGCCCGCGCCGGCGTCCGGGCAGACGGCCTCCACGAAGTCGACGGCCGCGCTGGCCGACCGGGCGCCGGCCTTGACCCGGTGGTGGCCCGGCATGGTCGCGGTCACCCCTCGACGGTGCTCGTCCAGCGCGAAGCGCGACTCCCGGCCGAACCAGACGACAGACGTGTCGAGGCCAGCCCAGTAACAGTGTGGTCCGTCGGTGACGGGCGGGCCGTCGGCCAGCCCCGTATCGATAGCCTCGGCGTCCTCGCCGGCCGCCTCGAGTGCCCCGTCCAGTGCGTCGAGGCCGGCCTCGTCGCTCTCTCGACCCCAGCTCGGCGCCCACCCCTCCGGCGGCTCCGCAGGGACCAGGTCCGCAAGCTCCGGGCGGGTAGTCCCGACGCTCGCGGTCCCCCCGCGGACCAGCTCGACCAGGTGGCCCGGCACTCGCACGGTGGTCTCTAAGCGCGGCCGGTCGTCGGCCCACGGCGGCGCGGGCTCGGCCACCTGCACGCGGAGCGTGTCGCCGGTCTCGACGTGACGTTCGGTCTCGGAGTAGGGGAGAAACCCCTCGCCGCCGCCGCAGTCGACCACTGCCCCGGTACGGAGCTCCTCTGTGACCCGGCCGGCGTACACCCCGCCGAACGGGAGGGGGGCGTCCCAGGCGAGCGTGTCGACGCCCACGCCCTGCAGTCGGTCGGTCACGCCAGCAACCCGGCCGGGCTCGCCGGAGACGACGACGCCCTGGCGGTCGTCGGTCGTCGCGACGCTCGCCGCGGCGGGTGCCGCCGGGTGCTCGGCCTCGAAGCGCTCGCGGATGGGCGGCGAGGCCTGGACGACGTCCTCGAGCAGGGCGGTCAGTGCGGTCGCGTAGATCCCGCGGATCCGGACGGTCATGGTCGGCGTGAGACCGCCCGGCTCAAAGCTCCCCCGGCTCGGCCGCGAACCGCACGCGGTCGTGGACGGTCGGCCCCAGTGTCAACTCGACAACGTCCTCGCGTAGCACGCGCCCGCCGGCGACCCAGACCCCCCACGAGTCGAACCGGAGATATCCCCGGATGTCCTCGCTGTGCGTGAACAGGTCGAGGAAGTCGACGGTGTGCTCGTGGACGTCGTCGGCGCTGTGGGCGCGGTCCATGTCGGAGTAGACCGTCTCGCGGTCGAAGAAGCCGGCGAGCGTGGCAGCGTCCGTTTCGACAGCGGTGGCGACGGCGTCGCTGGCGGCTTCGAGCTGGTCGGTGGTCAGTCCGGCCTCGCGGAGTGCGTCCTGCTCGCGCGGGTCGAAGTGCATGCCCGGCTGGAGGGCGCGCGGCCACTTAGATGATGAGCCGCAGGAGGAGCACGAGCACGCCGAACAGGGCGCCGAA
>CAZOWU010000278.1:0-2678 GCA_964583735.1 uncultured Halobacteriales archaeon
GATGTAGCGGTAGGTGCGGCCGATCTCCTTGCGTTCGACCCGCGAGACGTCGGAGATCTCTTCGAGACTGCGGGGGATCCCTTCCTTTCGACAGGCGGCATACAGTGCAGAGGTGGCAACGCCTTCGATCGAGCGACCCCGGATGAGGTCCTCGTCGAGCGCGCGCCGGTAGATGACAGAGGCAACCTCCCGGACCGACCGCGGGACTCCGAGCGCGGAGGCCATCCGGTCGATCTCGGAGAGCGCAAACTGGAGATTTCGTTCGCCGGCGTCCTTTGTTCGGATCCGTTCCTGCCACTTCCGGAGACGGTGCATCTGGCTCCGTTTCTTTGACGAAATAGACCGACCGTACGCGTCTTTGTCCTTCCAGTCGATGGTCGTCGTCAGCCCTTTGTCGTGCATCGTCTGGGTTGTCGGCGCGCCGACCCTGGATTTTTTCTGTCGTTCCTGGTGATTGAATGCTCGCCACTCCGGTCCCGGGTCGATGTTCTCCTCCTCGACAACGAGGCCACAGTCGTCGCAGACAAGTTCACCCCGGTCGGAGCTTTTGATGATGTTGTCCGACCCACACTCCGGACAGTCGCGGACACCCTCGGTCTCATCTTGCTCGGTCTCGGACTCACGCTCGCGCTCGCGCTGGCGGCTGGACCGTGTCATCGCTCTTTTATAGTAGTATTTCGGAGCGACTTAAACCCTCGGTCAAGTATCTTGTGGCTTCCGTCGTCTCGAGGAGGTCAGAACGACAGCGCCTTGCCGGTTCCGGCCAGAGAGGTCGGCGTGCCAGTCATCGATTGCGACCCGGAGACGGCCCGCCAGCGCCTGCGGGAAGCAGGCGTCGAGGTCGAGTCCGGAAACACCGACCACGAGCGGTGGCGAGCGGATTACGCCGGAGCAACCGCCGTCGCGTACGACGACAAGGTCGTCATCCAGGGCAGCGACACCGCGCGCCTACTGGGACTGGTCCAGCCCTCGAGCGGGCGTGCGCACGTCTACTTCGACGGTGCTGCCCGCGGGAACCCCGGGCCGGGGGCCGTCGGTTACGTCGTCGTAACTGATGGCGGGATTACCGCCGAAGGCGGCGAGACCATCGGCCGGGCCACGAACAACCAGGCGGAGTACGAGGCGCTGGTGCGGGCGCTCTCGGCCGCCGCCGACCACGGCTTCGACGAGGTGGTCGTGCGCGGGGATTCGGAACTCATCGTGAAGCAAGTGCGGGGGGAGTACGACGTCAACGACCCGACGCTCCGGGAGTACCGGGTGCAGGTCCGGGAGCTGCTGGCGGGCTTTTCGGAGTGGTCAATCTCGCACGTACCGCGGGACATAAACGAACGGGCGGACCAACTGGCAAACGAAGCACTCGATGACGCCTGATACGGTCCCGGAGGAGACGAGAGCGAGAGCAGAGCGACTCACGCGGCGAGCCCGCAGGGCAGTCGACGACCACGAGGCGGCTGCGTACCGTGAGCAGCGAGCGGAACTGGTGGCCGACCACGGGTACACCGCACGGGTCCGCGAGGAGGACCGGGCCGTGCTCGTCCTCTATCCCCAGGAGTGGGTGGAGGACGGGACAGTCCGTCCCGACCGGATCGACGATATCGACCGCGGGATAGAGATCCCCCTCGAGGGCCCTGGTGAGGACGTGAAGTGGGAGGTAGTCGCAACACACAATCGGGAAGTAGCCGCCATCGTGAGGGAGGAACACGGGCACGTCCACGGAGCCAACGCGGATGCACTCGCGGAGTTCTGTAACAACCACTACGCGAAGCCGGTCGAGAAGCTCTCGCCCGAGGAGCGCGAGGAATTCCTGACGGAGTACTACCCGCGGAACGTCTGGCCCACGGACGAACAGAAAGCGGTTGTCGAGGAGTCGGTGTCGCTGGCGGTCGAGACGGCGTCTACCGGGCAGCCTCGATGAGGTCTTTCAGGTCAGCCGCGCGCTCCTCGTCGGTGACGACCTTCGAGCACGTCCAAGCCAGCTGGTCGAGAAGTGTCTGGTAGCCCTCCTCGGTCAGTGCGTACTGGTTAGTTCGCTTGTCGAGTTCGCTTTTCTCGACCAGCCCCATCTCCACGAGGTCGTCGAGGTTCGGGTAGAGGCGGCCGTGATTGACTTCTGAATCGTAGTAGGTTTCCAGTTCGCGCTTGATCGCCAGCCCGTATCTGGACTCCTCTGCAAGGATTGTCAGGATGTTCTGCTGGAACGCCGTCAACTCGCGTGCGATGCCCGGACTATCGGGAACTGATTGTGCCTCTGACATACTCGAAGCCAGGGTGTAATCGTATTTAACACTTGTTAAATCTCCGAGATATTCTCGCAGACAGATCTGAAGGTTCGGTCAATGTAACCGGTCTCAGTTGATGATATTCGCAGGCGATCCCGGGCGTGGTCGCTCCCGGCGAGACCGAAAGTAGTTTTTCGAGCGGCGACCGAGCGCCAGGCGATGGTAAACCTCTGGGAAGCCCTCGAAACCGGCCCGAACCCGCCCGAAGAGATCTACGCGGTCGTCGAGTGTTTGAAAGGCGAACGAAACAAGTACGAGTACGACAAGGACATGCCCGGCATCGTGCTAGACCGAGTGCTCCACAGCAACGTCCACTACCCCTCCGACTACGGGTTCATCCCGCGGTCGTACTACGACGACGAGGACCCCTTCGACGTGCTCGTGCTCGTCGAGGACCAG
>CAZOWU010000279.1:0-2677 GCA_964583735.1 uncultured Halobacteriales archaeon
GAGATGCTCGCGGCCGCGGAGGCCGGGGAGTTCACCGACGCACGCTCGACACTCGACGACCTGTTGGTCGACGAGGGCTACAGCGGGAGCGAGGTGCTCGAGGACGTGCTGACGGTCGCCCGGTCGCGGTACGGCGAGTTCGGGCTCGCCCGTTTGCACCGGCTCGCCGGGGAAATCGACATGGACCTGCACGAGGGGACGAACGACCGCCTGCACGTGAGTCACCTCCTCGCAGAGGTGGGCGAACTCGCGAGCGGTCGTGAGTGAACGGGGGTCGCAGGTTGCAGGTCGCAGGTCGCAGGTCGCAGGTTTCACCAGTCGAACGCCGCGTGGACGGCCCGGCCCTCCTCGTTCAGCACGGGACCGACGACTTCCGTGACCCCGTCGAGAATTTCGGCAGAACTGAGCGGGGGACTCCCGCCGGTGAACTTCCGGAGGTCGTCACCGCCGACGCTGTAGACCACTCGGCCGAGGCCGGCGTGACGGATGCCGCCGGCGCACATCGGGCAGGGTTCGGTGCTGGTGTACATGACTGTCTCAGCGCGTGCGTCCGGAGCGAGGTCGCGGCGGGCCCGGGCGGCAAGGTCCAACTCTGGGTGGCGACGGACGTCGTCCCCGGTGACGACGCGGTTCGAGGCCTCTGCGACGACCGCGTCCTCGCGAACGAGGACGGAGCCGAAGGGCCGGTCCCCGCGGTCGGCCGCCTCGCGGGCGAGGGCGATGGCGCGGCGCATGTGTGACCCGTGGTCGAAGTCGTCGAACTGTGTCATAGCCAACCAATCGGGCTGGAGGGACAAGTAGGCAGGGAAGACGGAGCAGGCGTCGACACCGGAGCGCAGCGCGTCAGTCCTCCACCAGGGCGTACCGCGGGCCGGGTTCCTCCACGAGACGACCCTCCGTCGCGAGGCCGGAGCAGGTCTCGCGAACGACGCTCGCTGCGACGTCGATACCGTCGCGGGCGAGCAGCCGCTGGACCCGGCCAGTAGAGACGGGTCCGTCGACATCAGCGGCTTCCAGGACGCTGACGATCCGGTCGGGCAGGTCGTCCGGGGCGTCGGCCTCGGGCATGTCCTCCGGTTCGTCCGCGAGGTGGTTGAGTGTCCCGCCGGAGAGCCAGACCGGGTCCGGGCAGCGCTCGAAGCTCATCGTCCACCCCCGTCGCGCCGGACGGGCGGGCTGCTGCCGGTGACCGGTACACCCGGGTATGACATGTATGACCATACCAAGAATGCGCGGGGGCTTAAGCCTGTCGAGCGTCGCCAACGCTGGCGCTCGGCACCGGCCGGGTGGCCGAGCGCGGCCACCACAACCGATTTACGGGCACCCCGTCCAGGAACGGTCACACATGACAGGCCACCGGCGAGCGGGGAGGGCTCTCCAGCCCCGCAGGACGGAGCGGCAGCGCTCGCCGCGGGAGGAGCGATGACCGACGAGCCCTTCGACAGGCGGGAACTCTCGACAGCGGAGCTTCACGAGCGGCTGCGCGAGGCCAAGCGGGCAGTCGGCGACGAGCGGCGAGAGGAAGCCATCCGCCGGCAGCACGACCACGGCAAGCTCACCGCACGCGAACGGGTCGCGTACCTCTGTGACGACGGCAGCTTCGACGAGTACGGACGGCTCGCCGGGCCGGCCCCCACGACTCCCGAAACCGAGGACTGGGAGCGGGAGGACGCACCGGCTGACGGCATCGTGACCGGGCTCGGCCGGGTGGACGGGCGGCCGGTTGCGGTCGCGGCCACCGACTTCACCGTCAAGGGCGGCTCGCTCGGACACACGGGCGGCTCGAAGCTCCGGCGGGTCGGCGGCCTCGCGCTCCGGCGGGGGTTCCCGCTGGTGCTCTTGCACGACGGCGGCGGTCACCGGATCCAGGAGGGCCTCGACGCCCGGCCCTACGCCTCCGGCGGTGATTTCGTCTTCCAGACGAAGCTGTCGGGGTGGGCGCCGCAGGTGTCGGCCATGATGGGGCCGGGCTTCGCCGCTCCCACGAACTACGCCGCCTCGTGTGACTTCGTGCCGATGGTCGAGGGCACGTCGACAATGGGCGTCGCCGGCCCGTCGCTGGTGAAGGCCGCGCTGGGCGTCGACCTGAGCAAGGAGGAAATCGGCGGCGCGCAGTTCCAGACCGCAGCCACCGGGATGGCCGACGCCGCCTACGAGGACGACGAGGCGTGTCTCGACGCCGTCAAGACCTTTCTCTCCTATCTCCCCACGAACGCCACCGAGTCCCCACCCGTCGACGAGGGGTGGGCGGACCCGCCGGCGGAGGCAGTCGCGGGGCTGGCCGACCTCATCCCCACGGAGACTGACCGCGGCTACGACATCTACCGGGCCATCGAAGGGATGGTCGACCGCGACTCCTTCTTCGAGCTGAAGACGCAGTACGCCCGCAACATCGTGACCGGGTTCGCCCGGCTGGAGGGACAGCCAGTTGGCGTCGTCGCCAACAACCCCCGGATCAAGGCCGGCACGTTCGACGTGCCCGCCTGCGACAAGGCATCCCGCTTCATCAGCCTCTGTGACGCCTTCGGGCTCCCGCTGGTTTTCCTGATGGACGTCCCCGGCGTGCTCCCGGGTCCTGACGCCGAGCGCCAGGGGATCGCCCGCCACTCCGGGAAGGTCCTCTTCGAGGTCAACCGCGCGACCGTCCCGAAGGTCAGTGTCGTGCTCCGGCGGGGCT
>CAZOWU010000280.1:0-2668 GCA_964583735.1 uncultured Halobacteriales archaeon
GCCCGTCGCCGGCGGTCCCGTCGCTCCCGCGGCCGAGCACGCGACGCATCGCGTCGAACAACCCCATGCCCGCCCCGACGGCACCCCGAGAGAAGAAACCTCCGAGCGACAACGGCCCTGAGACCGGCCGCCCAGGGGTGCATCCAACTGGTCCCGGTTGGCGACCACGCCCCGGCTATCGGCGTTCGCGCTCCACCGACGACGCCTCGTCGCGCTCGCGGCCGCCAGCCCCGTTGTCGTGGCCGCCAGCCCCGTCGTCGCGCCTGCGGTCGCCAGCGCGGTCCTCGTCGGCCAGTTCGTCTCGGAAGTCGCGGTCGAACGCGTCGTCGACGTCGGTCGCCGACCAGTTCGTCGCCGCCTCGTCGTGCTCGTCGAGCACGGCCTCGAGTTCCCGCTCGAACTCGCGCTCGGACAACTCGCCGTCGGCGTACCGCTGCTTGAGGGCGTCCCGGCGGTCCGCGGCCGTCGGCGCGACGCGCTCCGAGACGTGCCCGTCCTCGAGCCACGGGACCTGGTGCTCGACGCCGCGCGCGACGGCCTCCAGGCGCTCGTTCCGCGGGAGTTCCGCGAGTCGGACCGCGCGCACGACCAGCCACGCGAGCACTGCCGCGCCCACCACCGACAGCGCCGCGAGCGCCACGAGGAACGGGATCGCGGTCTGCAACAGGACGAGGACGACGCTCTCGCCCGCCGCAACCGACGCGACGGCGGCCAGGACCGCGATGGCACCGACGCCCGCGACCCCCACGAGGCCGAGCACCACGACCAGCAGGGCGACGGACAGCCACCTGAGGCGTCGGTCCGAGAGCACGCTCATACCGCCAGTTCGACCGCTCGCGTAGAAAAACCCACGCACGCGACGCGACCGAAGACACTTACCGACGGACGAGTCAGACGTGGTCGTGCGACGCCGAACCCTGCTCGCGGCGGTCGGTGGCGGCGGAACCGTGGGCCTCGCCGGCTGTACGCTCCTCGGTGGCGGGCCCGTCGGCGAGGGTGACGTCCTCGAACTCGACGCCGGCCGGGTGACGTTGGGGGCGCTGCGTTTCCAGTCCTCGTTCCTGGACGACACCACCGCACCGCCGGCCGTTCACGGCGACGCCGGCGTCGGGTACGTCGTCCTGGAATGCGACTGCCGGGAGTACGATCACGCACCGCGGGACCTGCCCTTCGCCGTCGAACTCGCCGGGGACCGCGTCAACGACGCGGCGGGGGCGCTCGTCGCCGGAACCGGCAACGGCCGGCCGCTGATCGCGTTCCCCGTCCCCGCCGGGGACGCCCTCGCTTCGCGGGACACCGCCGGGAGCGACGACGCGGCGGACGCCTGGGCGGTGGTCGTGACGGACGAGACGGGGCGCGAACGCCGCTACGCGTTCGACGACGCGCTCCGCCGACGACTCGCGACGCCGCCGACGTGGCGCGTCACAGTAGACGCACCCGACGCCGTCCCCCAGGCTGGGACCGAACGCGCCTGGGTGACCGCGGCGAACACCGGCGACGTCCCCGGGCGCCTCGCGGCGATACTCACTCACGAGGCGGCGCCCGAGAACTACTGGTCGCACGACTTCGTCGTCGACGCGGCGAGCGAATCGACGTTCGGGTTCCGGTTCGCGTGCCTCTGCGAGGACCGCGACGACCTCGCGATAACGCTCGACTGGGGGCGTGACACTTGGACCGGCACGATTCCCGTCGAGGCCTGACGTCGAGAGCGTCCCGACCGAAGACACTTGCCGGACGCCCCACCACCGGTTCGTATGCGACGCCGTGCCCTCCTCACCGCGCTCGCCGCGAGCACCGCGACGACCGCGACGGCTGCGACCAGCGGCTGCCTGTCGACCGCCAACTCGATCGTCTCCGGGCCCCGAACCGTCGCGCCCGGCGACGAAGTCACCGTCGGCGGGCGCACCGTCGAACTGGGCGACCCGCGCCCGCAGGCGACGTTCGTCGACCAGGACTGGCCGTACTGGGACGCGGTCGCGGTCGACGACCACGTCGTCGTCGGCGTCCCCCTCGGCCCCACCACCGACGAGGCGGGCGCCGCCCAGGCAGTCCGGGACGCGACCATCACCGCGCGGCTCGACGACGAACGCGTCGCCGACGCGGACGCCGTCCTCGCGAACCGCGACGACCAGCCGCCGGTCCGACTCGGCGTCCCGTTCCCCAGCGGCGAGCGCGTCGAGACGGCCACCATCGCGTTCGAGGACGGCCGCGACGCGCACCTGGCACTCGACGCGGCCGTTCGCGAGGTCATCGCCGACCCGCCCGCCTTGACCGCCGAACCCCGGATTCCGGCCGAGACTGACGGGAACGCACTCACCGTCTTACTCGACGTCGCGAACGACGGCGACACCGACGGCGTGCTCGCGTGGACGACCACGCACGGCCGCATCGCGGACGCCTGGTGGACCCACCGGGAAGTCCTCGCGCCCGGGGAAACGAGGACGGTCACGCAGACCTGGAACGACCTCGGGAGCCCCGACACTGGCACGGAAATCCGGATCAGGCTCGACTGGGGGTTCGACGCGGTTCGCGACACCGTCGTCGTCGCCAGGGACTGACCGCGGAAGCCACCCCACACCCACCGAAGACACTTAGCGCAGGCGACGGCATCGGGACGCATGCACCGCCGCGCCCTCCTCGCGACCGCCGCCACGAGCACGAGCGCCGC
>CAZOWU010000281.1:0-2642 GCA_964583735.1 uncultured Halobacteriales archaeon
CGCCCGGTAGTGTCGGCCCCGGCAGTCGTTCACTTGCCGGTCGACCCCGGAGGCCAGGACAGCGTCGTGAACCCGTCCCGCGTCAGGAGGTCGCCGCTCAGGTGGGGGGTTGCGTTCAGCTGCACGGCGGTGTCCGACGCCCCCCACCGCAGGTCGAACAGCGCCGTGTTGTTGACGGGCAGGACCGTCTCGGTCACCGACCCGCCGAGGGCGTCCATCGTCAACGCGAGCACCGGGGCAGCCGACGTGACCGCCAGCACCGTCGCGTCCTCGGGCTGGTCGCCCCGGACCGCCGCCTTCGCCTGTAGCACTCGACTCCGGACGTCTGCCGGCGTCTCGCCAAGGTCCAAATCCCCTTCCGCCCACAGCCGGCCCCACTCCCGCTGTCCGAGCCCCTCCTCGATGCAGTACTGCAGCGACTCCTCCGGCCAGGGCACGTCGTCGAGTTCGGGCAGTTCCCGGACCGGAGTATCCCTGTCGGAGACGAGGTCGAAAACCGACGACAGCACCGCGACGGTCTCGTGGTGGCGGTCCGACGTCCCGGTGTAGACCGCCTCGACCGGCTCCGGTTGTCGGGCGAGATGGGCCGCCAGTAGCTCCGCCTGCAGTCGACCCGTCTCGCTCAGGGTGTACCGCCCATCGTCGTCCTCGTAGAGGGTCGCACGCCTGACCACGTACGCTTGCATGACACGCCACCATCACGACCGGCCAGTATAAATCCGGGGGCGCGCTCGGACTCGCCGACGCCCAACCGCGTGACCCGCGGGTGGCCGCCCGCCGCGGCCAAGCAAAGTCCCCCGGGCGCCGCTCGCGACCCCGGCGGCCGGTCCGGACGATTATATATCGATATGGTCGGACATTACGAACATTCTATAGGGGCGAACGCCAGAGTCCACTAAGTACACGCATATGGACAACCCGAGGATACTCCTGACCAACGACGACGGGATCGACGCGTCGGGCCTGCTGGCGCTGAAGCGGGGGCTCGCTGACGTCGGCGCGGTAACCGCCGTCGCACCCAAAACGAACATGAGCGGCACAGGTCGCGCGATCTCGCTGGGTCGGTCCCGGGCACTGTCCGGGGAGTTGTCTATCGATATCCACGACGGAGAGACCGGGTTCTCCTTCGACGTCCCGTACACCGACCACGACAACGGCTACGCTGTCGACGGAACGCCCTGTGACTGTGTCGTGGGTGGTCACAGCCTCGACCCGGCTCCCGATATCGTGGTCAGCGGCTGCAACCCCGGCGCGAACACGGGCCAGTACACGGTCTCGCGGTCGGGGACGGTCAGCGCGGCGATGGAGGGGGCGCTGCTCGGCACCCCCTCGGTCGCCGTCTCGATGGACACGCTCGGAAGCAGGCACGACCTGACGGTCGAGGACTTCGACCGGGCCAGGGAGTTCACCACGAAACTGGTCGACCGGACCCTGCAACAGCAAGTCTTCTCCGACATCGACTTTCTCAACGTCAGCATTCCCAGCCCGGACGAGCCAGTGCAGGGGGTTGCGGTCACGCATCCCGACACGCGGTACGGGCTCGAAGCCGTCGAGGGCGGGGAGTCGTCGTTCCGGATCCGTGCGGCGAAACCCGAGGAGACTGGCGACGACGTCGACCCTCGCGCCGTCCCGACCGACCGTGCTGCGCTCGCACAGAACTTCGTCACGGTCTCCCCGTTTCACCTCCCGACCGAGCCGACGCGGACCGACGAACTCGAAACCGTAGTCCGCGAGCTGTCGGCGGAGTTCGGACGCACCCAGGCTGTGGACCCCGCGGCCAGCTCCAGCAGCGAGTGACAGGTCCCGGGTGACGCCGTCCGGCCGGCCCGGCCGAGCACTTTCGATGGTGCCGGGCGGGCCCTACTCCAGGACCGTGACCTCGCCGTTGGTCCCGTCGACGCGGACCTGCGTTCCGGGCTCGACGGTCCGGTCGCCGACCTCGGCACACCCCCCGCTCTCGTCGACGTCGAACCCCTCGCAGCCGACGACGGCTGGCGTGTCGAGTTCGCGCGCGACGATCGCCGCGTGACTTGTCGTCCCGCCCTCGGCAGTGACGACCGCCTCGGCGGCTTTCATCCCCGGCACGTCCGAAGGAGAGGTCCGCTCCCGGGCCAGCACGACGTCGTGTCCCTCCTTTGCCCGCTTGACTGCTGCGAGCGTCTCGAACCGGAGTTCCCCGACCGCCGAACCTGGGGCGGCGCCGAGCCCGTCGGCCGTCACGCCCCGTGAATCGTCGGTCTTCGCTCCGGCTGGCGTCGGCCCACCACCCGTCGTTATCGGCCGGGCCTGGAGGATCACCACCTCGCCGTCGCTGGTCGCCCACTCGATGTCCTGTGGTCCGTCCCGGCGTGTCTCGATCTCCCGGCCGATGCCGACGAGCGTTTCGAGTTCGTCCCGGTCGAGCACCTGCTCCTCCCGTTTCCCCTCCGGCACCGGCCGCTGGACGGTCTCGCCGTCCGGTGCGCGCTCGACCATCACGCGCTTTGTGTTGACCGTCTTCTCGAGCAGGCGGTCGGTATCGCGGTCGACGACGTAGTTGTCGGGCGAGACGGCCCCGCTCACGACCGCCTCCCCAAGCCCCCACGCGGCCTCGACAGTCATTTCGCGGGCCTCCGTCGCGGGGTCGACCGTGAAGAGCACCC
>CAZOWU010000282.1:0-2623 GCA_964583735.1 uncultured Halobacteriales archaeon
GGGAACATGGACGTCAAACACATGACCGCGGGGTCGACGGTCTACTTCCCGGTGGAAAACGAGGGGGGCCTGTTCTCGACCGGCGACTGTCACGCCGCCCAGGGCGACGGCGAGGTCTGTGTGACCGGCATCGAGGCGCCGATGTTCGTGACCGCACGCTTTGATGTCCGGACGGACATGGAGGTCGAGCAACCCCAACTCGAGACCTCCGGGCCCTTCACCCCAACCGGGAGCGACGAGCCGATGTACGCGACGACGGGCATCGACGACGACCTGATGGAGGCGACAAAAAAGGCTACTCGCCACATGATCGACCACCTCCACGACCACCGGGACCTGACCCGTGGGGAGGCGTACATCCTCTGCTCGGCGGCGGTGGACCTGAAGATAAGCGAGGTCGTCGACGAGCCGAACTGGACGGTGACCGCGTACCTGCCCGAGAGCATCTTCCCGTGACGGAGCCGGTCCCTGGCGTGACTACGACGGGACGGCTCACCCTGCGGGCAGCAGTTCACCGGCCGGAGTCGACGAGGCCCGTGACCGCCGGCACACTGCGCTACCTCGGAGAAGTATTTGTGCGTGTGGTCAGGCCGTGACAGCGGCGCTGTCGTAGTGGACGCCCATCGCGAACACCAGGCCGACCAGCGCAACCGCGAGCACCACCCGCGTACGCAGTCTCACGGCCACAACCCCGCTCACACGGTATAAAGCCGGTCTGTGATGATGCTGTCCCGCTCATTTAGCCAGCGCGCTCACAGCCACCGGCCACACGTAACACAATCACTATACGAGTCCCCCGGCACTCCCTGGACGAGAGATGCCGATCATCGACGACAAGGGGCGGCTGTTCGGGACGGTCAATATCATCGACGCGCTCGTCGTTCTGTTCGTCCTCGCGGTCGTCGTCGCTGGCGTCGCGCTCCTGACTGGCGGCGGGAGCAGCGACGAGAGGGCGACCAGAACTGTCGTCGTCGATATCGGTCAGCAACCGAACTACGTCATCGACGTCATCCAGGAAGGCTCGGTCGAAACCAGCGAGGTCGTGGCCGTTGAGAACAAAACAGTTATTTCCGCTGACGGGAACGACACGCTCCGGCTGACGGTCACCCTCGCCGCCACCGAGAACGCCGACGGGCTGGCGACCTTCGCCGAGGAACGCCTCTACGTCGGCCGTCAGGTCCGGCTCGACCTCCGGACGACCATCGTGAACGGGACCATCATCGAGATGCGCTGAGCAATGAACACGTCCGATTCCCTTCTCGCGAGCACCTACCGCCGACTCCGGACGGCGCTCGTCGAATCGTGGCTCCGGACGACACTCGCGGCGGCTGCCAGCACGTCACGCATACTTGCGATTCCTTCTGCCCTGAGCCGTGCCGTCGCTCACGCCCGCACTACCTGGGGCCTGCGGACCGTCCGCCGGTGGGGACGCCACTCGTTCCTGTACCGCTGGCTCACGGAGGAACCGGACCCCGACGTCATCGTCGTCGACCTGCGGGAGACCCACACCGTCGGCCCCATCATCGGGATCCTCGACCGCCTCGCGGTTCCGCTGGGCCGTTCCTACCGTGCCTCGGGACTGCGCCGGCTCGCCGACGAAGCTGCGGAAGTTGCGAGCGCGCTCGCGGCCACCCGAGTGGGGCAGGCGCTCGGGCGCGCCCTCGCCCCGCCGGAGCCCCCCGATGCGCCGTCGACGGGAGAAACGCCGACGGAGGACCCCTCGGAAACCGGGAACGACTCCGGGTCAGAGGAGCCACCGGAGGAAACCGCTGACACGTCTCGGACTGACCCGGACTGACGCGGCTACACGTCGGTCACAGTACCGGTGAGTGTGGTCCCGCCGACGGGGAGCCGCAGCCGCGTCCCGGGCTCGAGTGCGACACCCCGGAAGTACACGATTCCCTCCTCCTCGACCACCTCGAGTTCGACCTGGAGGCGAAGCGTGGCCCTCGTGTCGGTTTCGGAGACGACTACCCGGTCGCGGACGGCGACGACGTCACCGTCCATGACCGGTCCCTCCGTGATCGCGTCAGCCACCGCAGCATCTACGGTCGCCTCGAGGGTCACGAGCCGCGTCGTCGTCGGCTCGGGCGTGCTCGTTTGCGTGGGTGCCGTCGTCTGCGTCGGCGTTGGCGGGGCCGTCGTTCGTGTCTCGGTGGGCGGCGCCGTCGTCGGCGCCGGGGTGGGCGTCGGTGTCGGGACCGACTCCACGCGCTCGGGTTCCCGGGCAGCCGTGACCACCCCAGAGACGGTGACGTTCTCCAGGTCGAGCGTCACCGACCGCCCGATGTACAGCCGCTCGCCCGCGAACGTCGGTGCGCCGTTCCCGGTCGTCCCGACCACCAGTTGCACGTCGAGTTCGTAGGTCGCGTTGGTGCCGTTCCCCGCGGGACTCACCTGTTCGACCCGCTCGATGGCCGCGACCTGCTCGTTCGCGACGGGACCCGGCTCCAGTGCCGCAATCCCGGCGGGAACGGCGCCGGTCGTCCGGACCGTGACCGACTGGGTGAGCGTGCCGCCGTCGGCGCCACCGCCTCCCGTCAGGACCACGATGCCGCCAGCGAGCGCGAGGATGGCGACGACGACCGCGAGCGCGTCGACGGCGTTGACGACCCCGAAGAGG
>CAZOWU010000283.1:0-2594 GCA_964583735.1 uncultured Halobacteriales archaeon
CCGATCTCGATCCACGAGCCCGAGTGGTACGACGAACGCGACATCGACCTCGAGCTGAACACCCACGTGACCGAGGTCGACGCCGACGCCCACACGCTCTCGACGCACGAGGGCGAGACGTACGAGTACGACAAGCTGCTGGTCGCGACCGGTGGAACCCCCGCCCAGCTTCCGGTCGAGAACGCCGACGCCGACGGCATTCACCACTTCTGGACCTTCCAGGACGCCCGCGGGATCCGCGAGGCTGGCGACGAGGCTGAGACCGGCGTCATCGTCGGCGCCGGCCTGCTCGGTATCGACCTCGCGGCGGTCTGTGCCGCACAGGATATCGACGCCCACTACCTGATGCGGGGCAACCGGTGGTGGCGCTACGCGCTCTCGCTGGAGGGAGCGGAGATCATCCACGACGCGCTCGAGGAGAACGGCGTCACACCCGAGTTCGACTCCGGCGTCGACCGCTTCGAGGTCGACGACGACGGCCACGTCACTGGGGCAGTCGACACCAACGGCGACCACTACGAGGGGGCGTTCTGTGGCGTCGCTATCGGCCTCGATTTCAACACCGAGTGGCTCCGCGGCACCGGCGTCGACACCGACGACGGCGTCGTGGTCGACGAGTACATGCAGACCGACGCCGAGGACATCTACGCCGCCGGCGACATCACCTGGTTTTACGACTCGATCCTGGGCGAACACGGCCAGAACGGCTCCTGGGGCTCGGCCAAGGAGCAGGGTGCGGTCGCGGCGAGGAACATGGTCGCCGACGGGGAGGCGGAGGCTTTTCGCTGGGTCTCTTCCTACTCCATCACGCACTTCGATTTCCCCTTTCTCTCCTTTGGCCACCCAACGGTCGGCGACGACTCCGCAGCGCGCAAGTTCTCCGACAGCGAGTGGCGCCGCCTCGCGTTCAAGGACGGCAGGATCGTCGGCGGGGTCCTCATTGGCGACCTCTCCCAGCAACAGACCTACAAGCAGCTCATCCGCGAGGAGCGGGAGGTCGCCGACCAGAAGGACGTGCTGCTCGAAGAGACCGTCGACCTCGACAAACTCGACGCGCCGCCACAGGCCGAAGCCGAGTAACGGATTCTCGCCGGCGAGTTACGGTCACGTCCGCCTCGTCGCCTGCTGACCTGGCTCCGCGCCTCGAGTGACGACAGTCGCCAGCCGGCCGACGACGGCGAGGGTACCGAGGCGGATGGCGACCCCGACACCGGCGCCGACAGCGGCGGGGGTGGCTTCCTGTGCTCGTGACTCCTCGAGGCGGTGAGACCGACGGTCTTTTCTCCGGACGCCGCCCACCTGCAGGCATGAACGGGAGTGGCGAGATGACGCTCGCCTTCGACCTGGCAGCACTCCAGGAACTCGCGAAGCCCGACGCCGTCTTCACCGACGCCCGCCAGTGGAGCGAGTACGTGGGG
The DNA here is from genome assembly GCA_964583735.1 of uncultured Halobacteriales archaeon. Taxonomy (GTDB): domain Archaea; phylum Halobacteriota; class Halobacteria; order Halobacteriales; family Haloarculaceae; genus Salinirussus. Next base: position 1,419 of record CAZOWU010000283.1, read on the forward strand.
GTCATCTCCGAGAAGCCGACCTACGTCGTGACGAACTTCACCCGCAAGCACCGGATCCGGCAGGACTTCTTTTCGGGCCCGCGGGGCCGCGAGGAGAGTCTCGCAAACGTCAAAGACCAGTTCGGTACCGACCGCTACGTCTACGTCGGGACGGCCGAGGCGGACCGCGAGCTCGCCGAGGCGGCCGGCTGGGAGTACCTCGATGTCGAGGAGGCTTCGGGGGCGGCTGGCTGGGAGCTGGGCGAGCCGGACCCGCCGGACGCGCAGGTCACCGACGGCGACGACGGCGGCCGCGACGACTGGCCCTGAGCAGCCAGGAGCGCCCCGACCAGCAGGCCCAGGGCTGTCGGCCCGTTCCGCGGTCTTTATTCCCGCGACGCTCAAAGCGGTGGCATGGCAGAGCCCGGCGTGCCCGGCGGCACGGCCGAGTCACTCGACCTCCCCTGCGGGCGGACGGTGAGCGTCCACGACATCGACATCGGTGTCCGGGAGTTCGAGTGTCGCTGCGGGGCCGACCACGCCGTCGTGACCGACGCCCACCCGCTGGCCCGCTTCGTCCCCGAGTCGATCGTCGACGTCCTCCGGGCGACCGTCGACACCGCCGACGAGTTCGAGGAGTTCTCGACCCCGCACGTGCTGGGGATGGTTGTCGAGGAGTTCCCCGAGCAGGTGGTCAGCGCCGACACCTCCGGCGACGGCCAGGTCGGGTACGCGCTGGTGTGGGTCGCCGACTTCGACGCCCGTCGGCTCCACGAGGTCGTCGTGGAACTGCTGGTGGAGCTGATGGAACACGCCGTCAGTCACGCCGAGGACGGCTCGGCGATGTCCGAGTTCGAGCGCCGGATGCAGGAGTTCGACGTGGAGGCGTTCGTCGAGCGCTACCGCGCCGAGCGGGAGTTCGAGACCGAGCACGACACCGCCGTCTGAGTCACAGCCACCCCATACGGATATATAGATATTGTTCTGTTATGTAGCGATAGTCGTTATCTCTGTATGACAGGCGCAGACGGGCACGGGGCTGTACCGTCCTGCGATTTCGGTCGGATCGGCGTCCGACGACTGTCTGACGCCGTTTAATGAGGGTGTAGGTGTATTCAATAGGTATGCGTACACGCCGTGGCGAGTACGAGCGCATCCGGTCGGTTCTGGAGCGGGCCGACCACGACGAGCCGCTGA
>CAZOWU010000284.1:0-2590 GCA_964583735.1 uncultured Halobacteriales archaeon
CGAACGCGGAGGTCTCGGTCGTCGTCCCCATCCCGAACTCGTCCATGTTGGTCTTTCCGGGGATGGTTGCGCCCGCCTCCTTCAGCCGCTGGACGACTGTCGCGTCGTAGGGCGGGACGTACTCCGCGAGCATCGCCGACCCGCAGGTCGTCGGGACCCCATCGGTGGAGATGTTGTCCTTGACGGCGACAGTCCGACCGGCGAGGGGCCCATCGTCGCTCCCCGCGATGGACTCGGCGGTGATGTAGGCGTTGTAGCCGCTCATGCTCACGAGACCCGCGGGCCCTTGAAGAAGCCGTCCTCGGCGTCCGGGGCGTTCTCCAGCGCCTCGGCCTGGCTCAGGGACTCCTCGACCTCGTCGGCCCGCATGACGTTGGTGAGGTCGGGCTCGCTTTCGGTCTCGGGTACCTCGTCGAGGGTCTCGAAGTACGCGAGGATGTCGGCGAACTGCTCGGCGAAGGCTTCCAGTTCGTCGTCGTCGAGGTCGACCCGCGCCAGGTCGGCGATGTGGGCGACCTCTTCGGGGTCGACGGCTGACTCGTTCATGGCTACCGCGAGGCCCGTCGCGTCACTAAGCGTTTCGATGCCGTCCAGAACGGCGAAAGCGGTGGTAATTTCTCCAAAGACTTTAAGTTGCCGAAAGCCCAACAGAACAATAGGAGACGGCGTTTTCCGGGTGTTTTCACCCGTTTTGCACACCATGACCGACACTACCACGAGACGGAGCACGCGCGAGCGCGAGCGCGAGGAGCGCGAGGATGAAAAGACGCAGGACGAGGATGAACTACTTTGTCCGGAGTGTGGCGGAACGTTAGTCAACGACGCCGAGCACGGGGAGACAGTCTGTGAGGAGTGTGGGCTGGTCGTCGAGGAAGACGAGATCGACCCCGGCCCCGAGTGGCGCGCCTTCGACTCCAGCGAGCGCGACCAGAAGTCCCGCGTCGGCGCGCCGACCACGCAGATGATGCACGACAAGGGGCTGTCGACCAACATCGGCTGGCAGGACAAGGACGCCTACGGTAACGCCCTCTCCAGCCGCCAACGCGAGAAGATGCAGCGCCTGCGCACCTGGAACGAACGGTTCCGCACCCGCGATAGCAAGGAACGCAATCTCAAGCAGGCACTCGGCGAGATCGACCGGATGGCCTCCGCGCTCGGCCTCCCCGAGAACGTCCGCGAGACTGCCAGTGTCGTCTACCGCCGCGCCCTCGACGAAGACCTCCTGCCCGGCCGCTCCATCGAAGGCGTCTCCACCGCGGCACTGTACGCCGCCGCCCGCCAGGCCGGCACCCCCCGTAGTCTCGACGAAATCGCGAACGTCTCCCGCGTCGAGAAAGACGAGATCGCCCGCACGTACCGCTACGTCGTGCGGGAGCTGAACCTGGAGATCCAGCCCGCCGACCCCGAGAGCTACGTGCCCCGCTTTGCCTCGGACCTCGACCTCACCGAGGAGGTCGAGCGCCGCGCCCGCCAGCTGCTCCAGAACGCCAAAGAACAGGGCGTCCACTCCGGCAAGTCCCCCGTGGGACTGGCGGCCGCCGCCGTCTACGCCGCCTCGCTGCTCACCAACGAGAAGGTCACCCAGAGCGAAGTCTCGGAGGTCGCCAACATCTCCGAGGTCACTATCCGCAACCGCTACCACGAGCTGCTCGAAGCCGAAGAGGGCGTCCCCGGCGCCTGACCCCCCACCAGCCAGGCGCTCGGCCACTACAGCTAAATGAGCTATCCGACTACCGGATGGTATGTCGCTGTCCTCGAACAGAGTTGAGGAGTCGGTCGGTGCCGTCGTCGCCGGCGCCCTGCGCCGGTCCGAGGATCTGCTCGTCGTCAACCCGTCCCGGACGGCGATGGCGGAGCTCGTCGACCGACTCGCCGGGACCGGGGACCCGCCCCGGGTACGCCTCCTCACCGACCCGGAGCCGCTGAAGGCGATGCTGGAGGGGTTCGTGCCCGCAGCGACGCTTGCGGAGTTGGTCGCCGACGGGGTGCTCGCGGTCCGGACGCTCAAGTCCATCCCGCGCAACGCGCTGTTGCTCTCCCCGGACGCGGTGGTCGCGCTCGTCCCGGGGCCCGAGCGGGCCGCGGGCCTCACCACGACTGACGAGGACTTCGTCTCCCGGACGCACGAGCGGTTCGACCGGCGATGGGCGGCTGCACCCGAGTACGACCCGGGGACGCCCCCGCTCTCGAGGGTCAGGAAGACGCTTCGTTCTGAACTCGGGGAAGCGGTCGCAACCGACTTCGAGGGACTCCTGGAGGCTGCCGGCGGCGGCAGCCCGGACGAGGTCACACTCTGTCTGCTCGCGGCCGCCCGCAACGAGCAGTTACTGTACGACGTCAGCCGGTGGGGCGACGGGGTGGCGCTGGCGAGCAAGGCGACCTTCTCGCGGACAAAGACCGCCCTGGAGGACGCCGGGCTGGTCGAGACGGAGACGGTTCCGATCGACGTTGGGCGGCCCCGGCTCCGGCTGACGCTGCCCGTGGCGCTTGCCGGCGAGCCTGTCGACGTCCTGGTCAGCGAGGCGCGGGGCCGCCTCTGATACTGCCGGCTGTCCCTTCGTGAAGAGACTTGCCACCCCGGGATGGCGAG
>CAZOWU010000285.1:0-2563 GCA_964583735.1 uncultured Halobacteriales archaeon
ACCTGACCGAGGAGGTCAACCCCGACTTGGTCTACGCCTCGGTCAAGGGGTACGGGGAGGAAGGACCGGACAGCGACCGCCGCGGGGTCGACCTCGTGATGCAGGCCGAGGGGGGGATCATGAGCGTCACCGGCCCCGAGGACGGCCAGCCGGTCAAGCTCGGCCAGGCGCTTGGCGACATCGGGAGCGGCCTGTACGCCCTCGTCGGCATTCTCACGGCGCTCTACGAGCGCGAGCGGCTGGGCGGAGGCGGTGGCAGTGACGGCGGCGAGACAGATGGCGAGCACGACCAGGAGAGAGGCGGTGGTGGCCAGAAGGTCGAGACCAACCTCTTTGGCACCATCGTCTCGTTCATGGAGGAGTACATCACCCGCTACGGGATCACCGGCGAGGACCCAACTCCCTACGGCACGCGCCACCAGACCGGCGTCCCCTACGAGCTGTTCGAGACTGCCGACGGCCACATGGTGTTGAGTGTCACCGGCCGCGGCGCCTGGGAGCGGTTCGTCACCGAAGTGCTAGAGGATGCCGACCACCTGCTGGCGTACGACTCCCAGCGGCTCCGCCAGGAACACTACGCAGAGCTGATGGAAGTCATCCGGCCGACCCTCCGCGAGAAGACCACCGCGGAGTGGCGCGAGATATTCGACGAGATGGGGTTCCCGAACGGCCCGCTCAACCGGGTCAGCGACGTGGTCGAGCACCCGCAAGCGCGTGCGCGCGATTACGTCTTCGAGTACGAGGACGAGACGATCGGCGAGGTGACCCTGCACGGCCACCCACTCCACTTCTCCGATGCGGACACCTCGGTTCGGTCGGGCCCGCCCCAGCTCGGCGAGCACACCGACGCGGTGCTGACCGACCACCTCGGTCGGGCGCCAGAAGAGGTCGACCGGCTCCGCGAAGAAGGAGCCGTCGAGTGACTGGCCGAGACGGCGCAGCCGCTGCCCGGACAGAGAGGGGTCCGACACGTGGGTTGGCAGGATCAGTACTGTCGTACCCATCCAACGAGAAACCCATCGTGAGCATAGGTACACCGGATAGACCAATTTCCGCCGCAACCTATTCGTGCGGACCGCATCGAGTACGCGTATGCCCGAGCGGACAGTCCGCGAACTCGGTGAGGAGCACCGGGCCCGGTTCCAGGAGCTTGTGGACTACGCCTTCGAGGCCGCACGCGGTCCGACGAGCTACGACGCCCACGGGGAAACGCCGCGGATGCTCGGCCGGAAGTTCGGCGTCTTCGAGGCCGGCGACCTGCAGAGTGTCTGCATCCACCACGACTTCAGCGCGCGCATCCGGGACGGCTGGCTGCCGATGGCCGGCCTCGCCGCTGTCGCCACGCCGCCGGAACACCGCCGCGAGGGGCTGGGCCGCACGCTCGTCGAGGACGCCCTCCAGCAGTGGCGCGGAGAGTACCCGCTCGCCGCCCTCTGGCCCTTCGAGCACGCCTACTACCGGCAGTTCGGGTGGGCGCTGGCGAACACGTCTGTCCGCTATGCTTGCCCACCGGCGGCGCTGGCACCGGCCCGGGGTGCCGACGGCACCGCACGCCGGGTCGACCCCGAGGAGTGGGCACAACTCCAGGACGTCCACGAGGCCCACGGCGCCGACCGCAACCTGACGCTGCGGCGGGACGGGGAGTGGTGGCACCAGCGAGTCTTTCGCTCGCTGGGCGGCGGGAACCGGTACGTCTACGCGGTCGAACGCGAGGGTCGGGCCGACGGCTACGTCGCGTACACCGTCGAGAACGGTGGCGCGCAGCTCCGCGTCTCCGACCTCGCCTTCCGGAATCGCGAGGCCTACCGCCGGATCCTGGGGCTGCTCGCCGACCACGACTCCCAGGTCGAGGAGGTAGTGCTCTACCGGGAGGACGAACGGTCGCTGTTCTCGCTGGTCGAGGACCCCGAGGCTGTCGACTGTACCGTCTCGCCCGGGCCACAGGTCCGGCTCGTCGACGTCGAGCAGGCCCTCGAGGCGCTGTCGTACCCCGAGGACGTAACGGCCACGCTCCGGCTCGCGGTGAGCGACCACCACGCGCCCTGGAACGACGGCCGCTTCGAGGTGGGGGTCGCCGACGGGACCGGGACGTGTCGTCGGGTCGACGGGGAGCACGCGGAGGCGGATGTGGACGCCAGCCTCGGTGTCGGCACGCTCACCCAGCTGTACGTCGGGTTCCGGTCGCCCGAGGAAGCGCGCCGGGCGGACGACCTCGACGCCGGTGACGGGACGGTCGAAACGCTCGCGGCGCTGCTCCCGCGCGAGACAGTGTATCTCAGGGAGTACTTCTGACAGCGAGCCCGCGGGCATGCGGTCGGCCACCGCCGCCTGCTCGTTGCGTTGACTCTTCGGCCACCAGTAGCTCCCCGTCCGCCTCCGCGTGTGAGGGTTTTGCCTGTCTCATCTCCGTAGCAGCAGTGGCCACTAACCCCAGTGGCTGCCGGAGTGAGTGCAAGGCCGCGACCAGTCTGTTCTGTGATGCACGCGTCGCTCTCTCAGTCGAGTAGTGCGCGCGACCCATCGTCCCTGGAAGCGCACGCGGAACATCGTCCCTGGAAGCGCA
>CAZOWU010000286.1:0-2561 GCA_964583735.1 uncultured Halobacteriales archaeon
GGGTGTACCGGTGCTGGTCGCCGAGCGGGTGGGGCCACCACAGCGCCGGGTCCCGGACCGCGATGGTGTGCTCGACGGTCGTCAGCCCCGGTCCGGGGGCCTCGACGGTCCCGCGCTCCATCATCCCGCGGGTCGATAGCTCGCCCTCCGGGCGCAGCGAGTAGGTGACTCGTCCCTCCAGCGGGCCGCCGGTGACCACGGTCGTCCGGACGTGTAGCCGGGCACCCTCCTCGGTGCGCTCGGGACGGACCTGGAGGTCCGCGACGGCGGGCAGAGAGTGGGTCTCGAGGCGGGCGTCCCACCAGATTCCGGGGGCGACACGCCCGTCGGGGACGAGGTCGGTGTCGTGGAGGCCGCCAAACCGGTCACGGGGGGCGTGACAGGTGACCACCACCTCGACGCTCCCCTCGGGGCGGACTGGAACACGGACTGGCTCGAAGTAGGCGTCGTGCTCGAGGGGCCCCTCGCCGCCGAGGCGGTCGCCAGTCACCTCGACCTCCGCGTGAGCGTAGACGCCGTCGAGGACGAGCGTGGCGGCCTCGGCGTCGGCCGGGAGGTCCACAGCGGCAGTGTACCGGACGGCCCCCTCGCCGGCGAAGGCAGTCGGCCGGCCGGGCACGTCGACCGGCTGCTCGGCGCCGCTGTCGCCGACCGGGGCGGCGTGCCACTCCATGTTCCCCGGGGTGACCGCCGCGGGCAAAGCCTTTTCGCGTCTCCCGTCCGCCCACGTTGGCACGGTCCACTTTCACTTCCGGTCCGGGGGTGGCGCGGGTTGATACGTGACCACGCCGAAGGTAGTGTATGCTCGACGAACTCGCCTGCACCTGCGACGCCGAGGGCTGTGAGCGCCGGCTCACTGCTGAGGAGCGGATGCTCGTCTACCGCACGGAGGCGGGTGAGCGCCGCGCCTACGAGTGTGCCTGTGGGGCCGTGACGGTCACTGTCCGTCGGTAGCCGGCCCGGCGGGTGTGGGCGCCGTCGGGCGGTGGCTGTCTGCTCTGCCACCGACAGGCGTTTGTTCCGAGCGCCCCGACAGCCGGCATGACTGACGCGGGTGTCTGGGTAAGTCTCTTCTCGGGCGGCAAGGACTCCTCGTGGGCGCTGTACCGAGCGCTGGAGCGCGGTCTGCCCGTCGAGCGGCTCGTCACGGTCCACCCCGAGGGCGATTCCTACATGTACCACGTCCCCGAGACGCGGCTGGCCGGGCTCGCCGCCGAGAGCATCGGGGTCCAGCTACTGGGGGTCGAGCCGGGCGACCTCGGGGCAGAGACGGCCGCCGACAGCGGCCGACAGGGGGACGCCGAACTCGAGCCGCTCGAGGCTGCGCTCCGGGAGCTGGACGCCGAGCTGTCGTGCGGGGTCGCCGGAGTGACCGCCGGGGCCGTCGAGAGTGAGTACCAGACCTCGCGGATCCAGGCGATGGCCGACCGGCTGGGCGTCGACGTGTTCGCGCCACTCTGGCAGCGCAACCCCCGGGAACTCGCGGCGGAGATGCTCGATGCGGGCTTTCGGATCACCGTTATCCAGGTGGCTGCCGCAGGCCTGGACGAGTCCTGGCTGGGCCGCGAACTCGACGCCGGGGCGCTGGCGGACCTCGAGGCGGTGAACGAGAGCCACGGCGTCCACCTCCTCGGCGAAGGCGGGGAGTTCGAGACACTGGTGACCAACGGGCCACACATGGACCGCCCCATCGAACTGGCGTACACGACAGAGTGGGAGGGCACGCGTGGGCGGATCCGGGTCGAAGACGCCCGGCTGGGAGACCGGGACCGGGAGTAGGGGCGCGTACTCGGCGGCTCAGACCACACGGCCGACCTGGTCGACGGGTGTCACGCTGTAGGCGACCGGGACTCACGACGCAATATTTCGAGAGACCGGTAGAGCTATATACTGGTGTGTTATACCATACCATGTATGGCGTCCGCACCGAGCAGCGACAACATGTTCGACGAATTCCTCTCGCGGCGCGGTCACGAGACCGAGCCGGCGGGCTGGGAGGAGAGTTACAACAAAAAACAGTGTCCGGACTGTGGCGGCCTCCACGACAGCGACGCGACACGATGCTCGGCCTGTGGCTGGTCTCCCGTATAGCCGGCCAGCGCTTCGTCCTCGGAACGGAACGCCGCTGGTGAGATGTGCCCGCGAGCCGCGCCCGAAGCCGGAGTCCGTTCCCCGGCAGGCAACAGCTGGGCTTCCGGAAGACGTGGGTGCAGCGAGGAAGGGAGATTCGTCCCGGGACCGTGCTGTCAGACCGTCTCGAGCGCCGCTGCGAGGAACAGGCCAACGGCCAGGTGCTGGTGCATCGTGGATTCGAGCTGCTCGCGGGCCATCGCCCGGCCGTCGATGGCGTACTGTTTTGTCCGGACGAGCTCGTGTCGCGAGAGCACCCCGTCGGCCTCGAGGTCGTGGAGTCGGGGGTAGACCGTTCCCGGACTCGGTTCGACGCCGAACAGCCGTCCGAGGTCCTCGATCAGGCCGGTGCCGTGCGTGCCATCGTCGCGGAGTGCGACCAGCGACAGCAGGAGCTCGTCGAGGCTACACGTGACCAGGTCCTCGTCGAA
>CAZOWU010000287.1:0-2554 GCA_964583735.1 uncultured Halobacteriales archaeon
ACTCATAGTGATTCTTGTCGTCTGTTCCCGGCGCTTGCCGACCCCGATGCGGGCACTCGCCGGGACACCGGGACAACAATCACTATCAGGCGAGTCGTTCGGGAAGGTCGCCGACCGACTCGAGGACGAGGTCCGGGCGGTATTGCTCGGGGCCGTCACCGTCGTCGATCCAGGCGACCGGGAGGCCGGCGTTGTGCGCGCCCGCCACGTCGTACTCCAGGGAGTTCCCGACGTAGAGGGTCCGCTCGGACGGGGTCCCGAGGTCGGCGAGCGCCTGCTCGAAGGGGTCGGCGTGTGGCTTCCGGCGGGGCAGGTCGCCGGCGTAGACGACGGGGTCGAGCCGGCTGTCGAGCCCGAGGCTCCGGACTTTCGGGCGCTGGCGGCTGCCGGGCCCGTTGGTCAGCAACCCGGCCGGACCGCGCGCGCTCGCCCACTCGAGGACCCGCTCGGCGCCGTCGACGAACGCCACCTGCGTGTTGTCCACGCCAGCGAGAAAGGCCTCGGCGAGCCCGACGGCGTCCACGTGGCGGCCGTGTCTGGCTGCCAGCCGCGCAAACCCCGCTGCGAGATGGCCGACCGGGTCGTCGGGGTCAGGTGAACCGTCAAGCAGCGGCCACAGCGCTCCTGGCTCGCCGAAGGGCTCGACGCCTGCCCGCTCGAAGGCCCGGTCGTAGAGCGCGGCGACGTCCTGAGTGCGCTGGCAGAGCGTTCCGTCGAGGTCGAACAGGACGGCCTCGATGTCGTCAAACGAGGACACACTACAGGTAGGGGTGGCGGCGACAAAACGCTACCGTGCGCGCGAGCGACTGACCGCGCCAGCCCGGGCGTGTCAGCCCGGTCCGCCGACCAGCGCGACCACCTCGTCCAGGCCCTGGACCTCGTAGGTCGGCGTCTCCGCGAGCTGCCGGTCCGCGTTGTGGGGGCGCCGGAGGAAGGCCGTGTCGACGCCCGCGCGCCGGCCAGCCTCGACGTCGCTCCCGCTGTCGCCGACGTAGAGTGGGTTCTCGAGGTCCAGGTCTGCCATCGCCTCCTCCAGGTAGGTGGGCCGTGGCTTCTTCCGAGAGAGGCTCTCCCGCGTCGGGGCGCGGGCCCGAACGGTCCCGAACACCGCGTGGAGGTTGTAGTGGTCGAGCACCGACTCGACGATCCGGGTCTGGTTGTTGCTGACGATCCCCATCGGGACGTCGAGTTCGCGCAGTCGGGCGGTGTCCTCGTAGGGGGCCTTCCGGCCGGCGGTCGTCTCCGCGAGCAGCGCCTCGCGGACCTGGTCGTCGCGGTGGCGCCACAACTGCTCCGGAGGGAGGTCGTGCTGGCGACTCAGCCCCGCGAGTTCCTCGTCGGAGACGGCGATTGCGAGCGTGTCGACGGCCGACTCCTCTGGCTCGGAGAGGCCAGCGTCGAGCAGCGCGTCGCGGGCGGCCCGGCGCAGCGCCGCCTCGTCGCCCAGTGTGACGACGACGCCGTCGTGGTCGAGCAGGAGGCCGTCGTACATCTACCGGTCGCCGAAGCCGCCGCCCTCTTCGCCGCCGAGCCCCGTACCTGCGCCGGAGTCGTCGTCGGTCTCGAACTCCTCGGGCGAGCGGCCGGCCTCGTCGACCACCTCGTCGGAGATGATGATGGGGCAGTCGACCCGCAGCGCCAGCGCCACCCCGTCGGAGGGGCGGGCGTCGAAGACCGCCTGCTTGCGCTCGCCGCCGGCGTACTGCTCGGCGTCGACCTTCGCGTAGAAGGTGCCGTCGGCGAGGTCGTCGATCCTGACACGGTCGATGGCAGCCCCGAACTCCGCAACCATCTCGACGAAGAGGTCGTGGGTCAGCGGCCGCTCGAACGGTTCTCCCTCCAGGGCGAGTTGCATCGACTGGGCCTGGTCGGAGCTGATGAAGATCGGGACCAGCTCCCCGCGGGCCTCCAGGAGGACGACCGGCGCGCCGGGACCCTCGTCACTGACGCCGACGCCGACTCCCTCGACTGTGGCCTCGTGTTCCATGACCCGGTCAACGGTGCGAGGGGTGAAAAGGCTATCCGACCCCCCGGCAGCCGTGTCGTGGTCTGCCCACCACGTTCGGTCTGGACCCCGTGCCGGGACGCCTGGGTGGCCTGCCCCTGGCGCGGACGGCTCGCGACCCGTCCGCGGTCTACCCGCGTGGCAGGCCGGCCGGCGGGTCGCAGGCCGACGAACGCGCCCGGTCTCCTCGTGGCTCCGGGCGACGCCGATTGATCGGCGTTGATCGCGGCTAAATCCGCATTAACTGTCGGAAACCCGGCTGTAGACGGCTTGAGCGCTTGCCCCCTTCATCCCTCTCCGGGAGCGAGTGGCGAGTGCAATGGCACCGACCAAGACCCTTGGCGCGCTGCTCGCGCTGCTCGTGGTTGCCACCGGGGCGGCCGCGGCCATGCCGGGCAACGCACCCGTGGACGCGCCGGACCGGGCCGACAACCAGACTACCGACGCGGAAGCGGAAGCTGCACAGACCGAGACGAACGAGACTGCGGACGACGAGAGCGGGGAGGCCGACGAGGAGCGCCAGACCGGCGGCCCGCCCGAGGAGATGGC
>CAZOWU010000288.1:0-2540 GCA_964583735.1 uncultured Halobacteriales archaeon
CACCGGCGGGCGGTACCGCTCGACCACCTCCTATCGCTTGGGCTGTTCGACGTGGGCTTCCCAGAAGACGGGCTGGCGGTACTTCTCGTAGGCGCCCTGGTAGCCCCGCAACCGAGCGATGGGGGCCAGCGCCCGCGTCAGCGGCCGCGCCACGCGCGGGTCGGGCTCGGTAAAGACGGTGTTGCCGGCCAGTCGCCGGGCGACCATCACCTGCTGGAGGGGGTTCTCGGCGTCCATCGCCTCGTCGTGGGCGAGTCCGCCGAGCGTCGGGAGGACGTGTCGCAGCCGGCCGGGGGTGTGAATGTCTGTTACCATGTAGCTCAGTTCGTCGCCGTCGACCGAGAACGTGTGGCGCTGGCCGGTCTCGACGGTGACTGTCTCCCCCGGCCGGGCGCGGTGGGCCTCGCCGTCGATGTGGAAGGTCGGCTCGCCGGCCCGCACGTCGAAGCACTCGACGCTTTGCTCGTGGTAGTGCTCTGGTGGGCCGTCGTAGCCGGGTCCGAGGACACTCAGTGAGCGGATCGTCTCGCTGCCGGGGGATTCCAGGGGCGCACCCCAGACTGGCTGTGTCGGGTGGGAGTTCAGCGGGCCCGTCCGCTCGGCCAGCAACCCCGCCAAGTCGCCGTCGGAGTCGACCTGGAACCCAGTCCCCGGGACCGGCTGGCCGTCGGTATCCAGCGTGCGACCGGTGGTGACCGTCATACCTGCGGGTAGGACTGGGCGTCGAAAAGCGTTGTGCGCCCTGCTGTGTGTTCGGAACCCGCGCCGTCGAGAGTCCCGCGAACCACCGCCAGTCGCAGCAACGCTTTTTAGCGCACGTTCGAAAGAGTCGACTTGAAGGGTGGTAAATGTGTACACATCACACGGTAGCGGAGGGGGCCAGTCACGACCGCTCACCGAGTCCGGGCCGGGAGAGGCCAGCACCGCCGAGTACGTCGTCTCCTGTGTCCTGGGGCTGGTTGCGATGGGTGCGGTCGCAGTGCCGTTCTACCCGGTGCTGGTCAGCGTGACTCGACCCCTCCGGCCGCTGTCTTCGACCGCGGTCGTGGTCGCGCTCGTCTCGGTCTGGCTGCTCGTGTGGGTAGGGCTCGGGACCCTGCTGGAGTGGCGAAAACGCCGGGGCTCGGTCTCCGGGTAGGCCAGTGGCGAGCACGGGTGTCGCGCCCGGTGTCGGGTCCGAAAAGCTATGTGGGCGCTGCCCCCATTCCGTGGCATGCGCGCGGAGAACAGCTTCATCCCGGTGTCGGGGGTCGGCGAGACGACCGAGCGGAAGCTCTGGCGGTCGGGGGTACGGACGTGGGACGACTTCGACGGCGAGGTGCCCGGGCCGGCCGGCGCCGATGACGTCTGGTCGTTCATCGACCACGCCAGCGAGCGTCTAGACGCCGGCGACGCCGACTTCTTCGCCTCGACGTTTCCCTCCGGCGAACAGTGGCGCTTCTACGAGAACTTCCGGGAGGAGGCCTGCTTTCTCGACATCGAGACGACCGGGCTGAGCGAGCACCGCGACGACGTGACCGTCGTGAGCCTCCACCGCGCAGGCTCGACGACGACGCTCGTGCGCGACCGGGGGCTGACCGCGGCGGCGCTGGCCGACGAACTCGCCGACGCCGGCCTCCTCGTGACCTACAACGGCAAGCGATTCGACGTCCCCTTCCTCGAGGAATCGTTCGACCTCGACGTAGACCTGCCACATCTCGACCTCATGTACCCCTGCCGGCGACTGGACCTGACCGGCGGGCTCAAGCAGGTCGAACAGGAGGTGGGGATCGACCGCGACCGGCCGGACCTCTCGGGGCGCGATGCGGTGCGGCTCTGGCACGAGTACGAGCGTGGCCGCAAGGAGGCCCTGGAGACGCTGGTCTCGTACAACCGCGACGACACCGCAAACCTCGAGCGGCTGGTCGATGTGGTGACTGACCGCCTCCACGAGACCGTCTTCGAGCCCGCAGCCCCAGACGGGTAGGGCTCGGGACGGCGGAGCCGTCAGGCCGCCGCTTCGACGGCCTCCCGAACGGCGTCGAAGCCGGGCCTGGTCGCGGGGTCGGCGGCGGCCCGCCTGTAGCCGAGGTCGCTGTCGTTGAGCCCCCTGTCGCCGTCGCCGAGTCCAGTAGTACTGCCGGGAACTCGGTGGCGTCGGGAAGCTGGTCAGTTCGCCTCTGTGGGTCCCCGGTCGCCCCCAGCGCCGTCCGTGTCGGAGCTCCCGCCGCTCCCGCCTGTGTCTACAGTCGCGTCTTCGTCGTCGGGCTCTCGGATCGCCGAGTCGGGACCGGTGGGCTCGAGCGGGCGGACCCAGCCCACGTAGAGGACGACTGCCATCGCGCCGTAGCCCACGGCCCAGACGAGCGAGCCCAGCGTGTCAAAGCCCGAATACGAGAGCACGTAGTTGGTCACGCCGGGGACGACAACGCCCGCGAGCACCACGAGCACGAACCCGCCGCGCGTGCCGAACCCAAAATTCATAGCTGAAGTGTCGGGTTCGCGCGCGCCTGAATCTTTCCATCCGTCAGCCGTGGATTTCCATCCGTCAGCCGTGGATT
>CAZOWU010000289.1:0-2530 GCA_964583735.1 uncultured Halobacteriales archaeon
AGGTCGATTTGGCCCTCGGCCGCGCCCGCGCTCACGGCGGCGTCGTTGCCCACGACCTGCTTGTGGACCTGATTGACTGCCTCGGCGACCACGGGGTTGATTTTGCCGGGCATGATCGAGGACCCGGGCTGGTTCTCGGGCTGCTCGACCTCCCCAAGACCGTTTCGGGGCCCCGAGGCCAGCAGCCGGAGGTCGTTTGCTATCTTGTTGAGACTCCCGGCAACTGTCCGGAGCGCACCGTGGGCCTCGCTCATCGCGTCGTGAGCGGCCTGGGCCTCGAAGTGGTTGTCTGCCTCGCGGAACTCGATGCCGGTCTCTTCGCTAATGTACTCCGCGGCACGTTCGGGGAAGTCGGGGTGGGTGTTCAGGCCCGTCCCGACGGCGGTGCCCCCGAGTGCGAGCTCACGGAGGTGTGAGCGGACAGCATCGAGGCGTTCGATGCCCTTCTCGACCTGGGCGCGGTAGCCCGAGAACTCCTGGCCCAAACGGATGGGCGTGGCGTCCTGGAGGTGGGTGCGGCCGGTCTTGACCACGTCCTCGAACTCCGCTTCCTTGGCCCCGAGTGCGTCCCGGAGGGTTTCGAGGGCGGGCTGGAGGTCCTTCTCGACGGCCTCGGCACTGGCGACGTGCATGGCTGTTGGGACCACGTCGTTGGAGGACTGCCCGTAGTTGACGTGGTCGTTGGGATGGATCTCGCGGGAGCCGACTTCGCCGCCGGCGAGTTCGGTCGCACGGTTGGCGACCACCTCGTTTGCGTTCATGTTCGAGGAGGTCCCCGACCCGGTCTGGAACACGTCGACGGGGAACTGGTCGTCGTGCTCGCCGGCAACTACCTCGTCGGCGGCCGCGATGATGTGCCCGGCCGTCTTCTCCTCGAGCAGCCCGAGGTCCCGGTTTGCCTGTGCGGCCCCCTTCTTGACGACGCCGAGCGCGCGGACAAATCGGCGCCCGAAGGTGACGTCGCTGACCGGGAAGTTACCGAGCGCACGCTGGGTCTGGGCCCCCCAGTAGGCCGCCGCCGGCACCTGCATCTCGCCGAGGCTGTCCCGCTCGGTCCGGTACTCGTCGTTGTCCTCGCTCATGAGAGAGGAGTCGCCCGCCGCCGCGTAAAAGCCTCCGATACGGCGCCGACTGCCCGGGCGACGCGCCCGAAACTGTGATTCGAGGGGCCCTGTAGTTTGATGTGGGTCCTGGACGAATTCGCGGGTATGGCGGACCAGAACCCGATCGCCGCGGCGTTCGAACTCCAGCGGCGCAGCCTCAGACAGAGCCAGCAGGCACTCGAACAGTCTATCGAACTCCAGCGGCAGCTCAACGAGGCCATGATGCAGGGAACGGGCGGGACCGACGCGAGCGAGCGGACTGCCGAGATGACCCGGGCGGCCATCGAGCGCTACCTCGAGGCCATCGAGTCGACGGTCCCCGGCGCGGGGGCAGGCGTCGAGCAGGTCCGCGAGGCGATGGCCCAGCAGTTCGAGGCCGCCGAGCAGGTCCGCTCCGAAGCCGCCGACCTCGCCGAGGAGGGGCTGGAGGGGTACGACGACCTCTCGGCGGTGTATCTCGACTCCGTCTCTCAGCAACTCGACGTGCTCGTCGACGCCCACGAGGAGGTCGAGAAGCGGACCGAGCAGTTCCTCGACCGCACCGAGGAGCAACTCGAGGAGATGCAGGAGGATACCAGCGACCAGCTCCAGGAACAGCTCGACCAGCTCCACGAGCGGACCGAGGAGCTGCGCGAGCGGATGAGGTCCTAGCTCCAGCGGTCGAGCCCGGTCTGCACGAGCGCCTCTTCGATGCGCTCGAAGCCACGCTCGACCTCGCTGGCGTCGACCTCCCAGGTTTCCGTGATGTAGCGCCGTGCGGCGTCGATGTCCGGGTCGACGTCGGTGTCGATGTCGGGGTCAGTCACGGCCGGGTCCAGAAAGAGGTCACGGATGCGGTCGGCTCCCTCGACGTGGTAGTCCTCGTGCTCGAAGACCCCCCAGAGGTCGCCGTGGTCGTGGATGAGGTCGACTGCGGTCTTCGGCCCCACGCCGGAGACCCCCTCGTTGAAATCAGTGCCACAGAGGATGGCCACGTCGACCAGTTGCTCCCAGGTCAATCCCAGGTCCTCGAGCGTGGCTTCGAAGTCCATCAGCTCGGGGTCGCCGGAACTGGTCAGCTGGCGGAGCGTCAGCGGCGCACCGAACAGGAGGGAGTCGTAGTCCTCGCTGCCGGCGTACTCCGCCCGGCCGTGGCGGGCCATGTGGGCGGCCTGGGCCTCGCCCTCGGCGGGTGCGTCGACGACCGGCACGTCCAGCCGCTCGAGCAGGCCGCGCGTCGTCTCGACGATGGTGCCGGTGAGCCGCTGGGTCCGGGAATCCAGGCGGGCGATGGCAACCTCGTCGCCTGCTTCGCGGGCCTCTTGCAGGTCCGACTCGTAGCGCTCGCGCTGGGCACGGCGGCGCTCGACCTCGTCGCTTTTGAGGTCTGTGACGGCGCCGTCGAAGACGAACACGGGCGTGAGGTCGTGCTCGAAGAACTTCGGGAG
>CAZOWU010000290.1:0-2528 GCA_964583735.1 uncultured Halobacteriales archaeon
GAGGACGCGATGTTCCAGGACCCCGTGACTGTCGAGGACGTCGTCGAGTCCCGGCTGGTCAGCGACCCGCTGCACCTGCTCGACTGCTGTGTCGTCTCCGACGGCGGCGGCGCGGTCGTCGTCGTCAGCCCCGAGACCGCTGACGACCTCGACCGCCAGTGCGTGTCGGTGCTGGGCCACGGCGAGGCCGTCAAACACCACGACGCCGGCGACATCGACCTGACGTACACTGGCGCTGCCGAATCCGGTCCACGGGCCTTCGAGGCGGCCGGCATCGCCCACGACGATGTCGACTACGCCTCCATCTACGACTCCTTTACGATCACCGTCGTCGAGACGCTCGAGGACCTCGGCTTCTGTGAGAAAGGCGAGGGTGGCGAGTTCGTCGAGGGGGGCACACTGCAGGCGCCAGACGGCGAGTTACCCTTCAATACTGACGGAGGTGGGCTCTGCAACAACCACCCCGCGAACCGCGGGGGGATGCCGAAGATCATCGAGACCGTCCGGCAGCTGCGCGGCGAGGCACACGAGGAGGTCCAGGTGCCAGACTGCGAGGTCGGGCTCTCCCATGGCACGGGCGGGAGCCTCGGGACGCGGATGACCAGCACGACGCTCGTCCTGGGGGGTGACCGGTGATGCCCGGCGAAGCGAACGAGGACACCGCCGGCGACGCCCTCCCGTCACCCGACGTCTCGCCGACCCCCGAGACCGAAAAGTACTGGCAGGCCGCCGCCGAGGGGCGGCTGCTCGTGATGGGCTGCAACGAGTGCGGCCGCGTCTATCACCCGCCGCGGGCCCGGTGTCCGGACTGTCTCTCCGACGACACCGAGTGGGTCGAGGCCAGCGGCGAGGGCGAAATCTACGCCCACTCCGTCACCCGCCAGATGGGCCCGCCCTACGCCGAGGCGACCCCCTACGTCGTCGCCTACGTCGAACTCGCGGAGGGACCCCGGATGCTGACGAACGTCGTCACCGACGACCCCGAGGCGCTCTCTGTCGGCCAGTCCGTCGAGGTTCTCTTCCACGAGACCGACGACGGCGAGTACGCGATCCCCCGATTCCGGCCGGTCTGAACGCCGGCTGCCCGCCGCCGTTTCTCCCCTGCTGGCCTCCTCTCTCTGTCCTCATCCCACCCCACTCCCCCCTCCCCCGCCGTCCTGTTTACCGAAAGATACTTTGGCTCGTTAACGCTTCACACGGCCATGCAGTTCGGCATCTTCTACGAGCACCAGCTGCCCCGACCCTGGACGGAGGGTGACGAGCGCCGCCTCTACCACGAGGCCCTGGACCAGGTCGAACTGGCCGACGAGCTGGGGATCGACTACGTCTGGGAGGTCGAGCATCACTTCCTGGAGGAATACAGCCACTCCTCGGCCCCCGAGGTGTTTCTCGCCGCCGCCGCCCGCAACACCGAGCAGATCAAGCTCGGCCACGGGATCAAGCTGATGCCTCCGGAGTACAACCCGCCACCCCGGGTCGCCGAGGAGGTGGCGACGCTCGACCTTGTCTCGGACGGCCGCGTCCAGTGGGGCACCGGCGAGTCCGCCTCCCGGACCGAACTCGAGGGCTTCGGCGTCGAGCCGAGCGAGAAGTTCTCCAAGTGGCGGGAGGCCACCGAGCAGGTGGCGAACATGCTGTCGATGGAGCCCTACCCCGGCTACGAGGGCGAGCACTTCGAGATGCCCCCGCGCAACGTCGTCCCCAAGCCGGTCCAGGACCCGCACCCCCCGCTGTGGATGGCCTGTTCCAGCCGGGAGATGATCGAGACCGCTGCCCGCTGTGGGGTGGGGGCGCTCTGTTTTGCCTTTGCCGACCCCGACGAGGCCGAACAGTGGGTCGACACCTACTACGAGACGTTCAAAGAGGAGTGTGTTCCTATCGGCCAGTCGGTCAATCCGAACATCGCCATGACGACCGGCTTCTCCTGTCACGAGGACCCCGACATCGCCGAAGAGCGCGGCGCCGAGGGGTTCGCCTTCTTCCAGTACGCGCTGGGCCACTACTACCAGTTCGGCGACCACACGCCGGGCGAGACGAACATCTGGAAGCAGTTCCAGGCCGCGGGCGGCGTCGACGCCCTCGAGGAGGAGGACGTCCTGGAGTCGGCCATCGGCTCCCCCGACCAGATCCGCGAGCACCTCCGCGGGTTCGAGGAGGCTGGCGTCGACCAGGTCATCTTCGTCCAGCAAGGCGGGAGAAACGAGCACGAGCACATCTGCCACTCCCTGGAACTGTTCGCCGAGGAGGTGATGCCCGGCTTCCACGAACGCGACGCCGAGCACCGCCGTCGGAAGGAGGAACTCGAGCCCTACGTCGAACGGGCCATGGAGCGCAAGGAGACCATGGAGCCGGTCAGCGAAGAGGACCTCCCGCTGGTCCACCCCTACGAGCGGGCCGCCGACGACTGATACTGATTACTGCGAGTCTGTACCGCTCTGGCAACGCAAACTGTGTGCTACGTCCCGTGACACACCGATATTTGTGACCCGGTCACGAGACTACTCGCAGTACTCACTACGAGACCAGGT
>CAZOWU010000291.1:0-2525 GCA_964583735.1 uncultured Halobacteriales archaeon
GAACCCGTCTTCTGCTTCGTGGGTTTGCAAAGAATTACGCACGACCGTATGAGACGAGAGTCATTGACCCTGATTCACCAGAGTCTCCTGAAGGCGACACGCCAGGGACTCTTGAA
The DNA here is from genome assembly GCA_964583735.1 of uncultured Halobacteriales archaeon. Classification (GTDB taxonomy): domain Archaea; phylum Halobacteriota; class Halobacteria; order Halobacteriales; family Haloarculaceae; genus Salinirussus. The sequence goes on from CAZOWU010000291.1 coordinate 117, forward strand.
TTCGCGCCCTCCGTCTTGCACCGCCCCAAACACCAATCCCGTGATATATCGCTGCTTCACTGTGTTCGATAGGAGCCACAAGGGCGGCAAACCGAGCCTCTCTGCCCAGCAGGGCCCCGACCCACCCACTCCCGTATCGAACCTTCACGAGTTGGTCTGATAGTGATTGCTGTGACTCGTTACCGCCGGGCGGTCACAGATCGGCCGAGTCGCCTCTCAAAACACCGATATTCTCACAGGATGCCGAAAATAATCACAGCAATCACTATGAATCGGTTACCTTCACGGCGTCGACATCAGGAATCACTCTGATTGGTTGAGTGGCGATACGAGGTGTCGATGAGAAGAAAAGTCAGAATCCACAGCGTTGGCGTCTGAATGTACTGTTTATCGCCAGGACTGGGATTTGAACCCAGAATCCCAAACGGGAACACGCTTTCCAGGCGTGCGCCTTACCAGATTCGGCCATCCTGGCTCGCATCCGGCGATAGCGGGAGGGCGGCTTAAGTCCTTTCGTTCCCCGCGAGCCACGGTCTGAGCGCGTGGGCCGCAAGCGCCGTGACCGCAAGCACCACGACGGCCACGCCGGCTTTTATCGCGAGGGCCACACCCTGCTCGGCGAGGAGTTCGTACCCTTGGACGAGCACCAGAAAGGCCATTCCCCCGACTACGCCCCACAGCAGGCTGGCTCTCTGTCCGGCATCCATGCGTGCCGGACTACCGGGCCGCGATGGCCTCGATCTCTACTCCGACGCCCGCCGGGAGGTCGGCGACGGCGACCGCGCTCCGGGCCGGGGGTTCGCCCTCGAAGAAGGTCTCGTAGGTCGTGTTCATCGCCTCGAAGTCCCCGATGTCGTCGAGGTAGACCGTCACCTTCAGCGCGTCCTCGAGACTCGAACCCGCCGCTTCTAGCACCCCCCGGACGTTCTCCAGGGCCTGCTCGGTCTGGACGTCGACCGCTGCCTCGTCGAGCAGGTCCCCCTCGGGGGTCATCGGGATCTGTCCCGCGGTGAAGACCAGGTCGTCGGTCACGGTTCCCTGGCTGTACGCTCCGACCGCCGCCGGTGCCTCGTCGGTGCTGACCGTGTCGCGCATGCCCGTGTGTGCACGAGCCACCGTCAAAACGGTGCCGGCGTCGGCCGCGTCAGTGTCGGCCACGCCCCTGCCGGTACCCGACGACACCCCCGAGCTCAGAGGGCATCGAGCGCCTCGCGGACCCGCTGCTCGGTCCGCTCGGCGCTCCCGGCGTTGTCGACGACGTGGTGGTCACGCTCCAGCGGTTCGAACTCGGCGGCGATGGTCCGGTAGTCCTCGAACTCGGCCTCGCTGGGGTCGTTGGTCCGGGCGGCGATCCGCTCGCGGACCACTGACTCTGGACAGCTCACCCGCAGGACGGCCGACGGGACGCCGAGGTCCTCGGCGACCCCTGTGGCCGCGTCCCGGAGGTCGGCCGAGCGGTACGTCCCGTCGAGGACGACGGATTCGCCCGCAGCCAGGCGCTCGCGGGCCCGGTCGTGTAGTTCCGCGTACACCCGCTCGACCGCCTCGTCGGTGTAGCGGGGCTCCTCGAAGAGGTCCTGCCGGACGACGTCGGTCCGGAGCACCGCCCCACCGACGGCGTCGGCGGCCGTCCGCGCAACCAGGCTCTTGCCCACTCCGGGCGGGCCACAGACAACCACCAGCACCGGCCGCTCAGCCACGGCCACCGACCCCCATTCCAGCCTCCGTGGCTGACCCCGCGTCCCGCTGTACCCGCGTGGACGCCAGCATACCTGGCTCTCCTGCGTCCGGCCAAATCAAACCTCCGGGTGGCGTTCGGCGAAGGTCTCGCTGGCGCAGTCGCTGCGTCCCGGTGCTACCACTCGGCCAGCAGGTCGGCGATGGTCGCCCGGTAGGAGGCCACGGTGTGCTCAATCTCCGGGAGCCAGCCGTTCTGGTCGGAGAGGTGAAGAACCGGAACCACACGCACCCCCAGGTCCGGACAGTCGACCGGTTCTAGCACCTGCTCGATGAACCCATCGGTAGATTTGCCTTCGAGGGTAAGTACTGCCTCGGTGGCGCGTTTGCCAGTCGGGGCGACGACGCGTGGGTCGACGGTCCTGACCTCTTTCCGGAGTGGCGGGAGGTGTAGTTACCTGTTCCCGGCGCCTCGCCGACGACCACCACCTCGGCGTCGGCGGGGCCGTTCCCCCAGGAGATACACTCCCGACTGTCGACGAGTGCGGGGCAGCGCCGACAGTCGTCGGCGAGTCGGTGTTGTGTCTCGGGGTCGGGATAGGGAGGGTCTGTGCTGGCGCCCGACTCCCCGTCGCTCATCCGTCTCCTGTCAGTCGTCGCTGGGGGTCCCCTCGGGGGCCAGCTTGTCGGCGTGTTTCGACTCCAGTTTCTCCAGTTTTGGCGGGATCTGCA